>LGET01000149.1 GCA_001507935.1 Thermococcales archaeon 44_46 | reverse complement strand
AGGATTAATCCGATGAAAATGATAGAGAGTATAAACACCATTTCAATTGCCGTTTGAGCGCGTGATGTTCGCATAGAGCATATCACCTATTTTCACTGTTTTTATCCAGAACTCTCCTCCGCTCTCAACAACTATAGATGCATTAGCTATAGGGACCGTTGAATTCTTAACAACCCAGTAGCTCTTTCCGTTTACTGTGACGTTTACTATTATTTTGTTTTCTGCTCCATTGAAGGTTATATTAAACTCTGCCCCCTCTATTTGAGGCGGCTCCTCCTTAAGGCTGTAGCCTTCGCCTACAGCATAGACTTTTGCGGTATGATCAACTATCTCAGTTGAGAATACCCTAACCTTCGCCATCACATCAAAGCTCTCAGCATGGGCTATCTCACTGTTTGAGAGATAAATGAGATTTAACATTGTTAAGGTTACCAGCACAAACGCAAAAAGCAAGTCCAAGCTTATCTGGGCCCTCATGCTAACCACCGAGGTTAAGGTTTATCTTGAGCTCTTCACTCGTGGAGTTAAACACCCAGGTCTCGTTCTTATCGGGATTCCACTCAACAATAATTCTCAATGTCGAGGGCAAATCCGTAGCGTTCACAAATACCCCTGCATAGTCTCCTATAGTATTGTTTGGAGCGTAAATTGAAGCATTGTTTGATAAATCAACGGCATAGAGGGATCTGCTCCAGAAGTAGTTTTTCTTTGCTGTGTCTGCCTCGTTTAAATTCACAACGGGATTATCACTATCCAAAATCACAACATAAGTTCCGTTTTTATACCCTATTAAAAGCTGCGGGGTCCCCTCCATAGAGAAGGCCTTCGTAAGGAAGTAGTCATCATTTAGATATTTGAACGTGAAGTACTCGGTAGCCTTCGCGCCAGGCCCTTGGGCGTAAACTTGAGAAATTGCATTGGAAATGGTGTTCGCGAACAGCTTTGCCTCCTCACTAACCTGAATTCTCAACATATCCGAAGACTGTTCGCTTGAGAAGGTTATATTCCTGATTGAGAAAGTCAAAAGTACCATAAACAGCACGAAGATGAAGAGAAACTCAAGCGAAATCTGACCTTTTTTCATATTTCTCACCACTCAGTAATAATAAATGCTGGCAAATTATTTAACACTTTCTTTATTTTCTTCTTTTACAACTGCAAAAACATTTCCTCCGAGCTTTTTAATTGAGACTCCAAAGTAGTCATTGTTGAAAATCTTAAACTTATACTGCTCTGCATTTAGCTTGTGCTTCTTTAAAAGCTCCTTCAGTTCATCAATGAAAAGCTGGGTGAGCTGGTAATAGCTTATATCTAAGGAGTGCTTTTTGTAGTCAAGTAAGAACAGCACGAGTGGAAGAGTGCTTAAAGGTATAAGGAACCAAGGCTCAGAGTAGAGTACTGTAAGAGCAATTCCCAAAGCTATGGAAATGCCAATCAAAGCCAAGCCAAGCCTGAAGGTGTTTTTAACCCTCTTCATATCTTTAACTTTGTTCTCCCAGATCGTAAGAAGGGAAGGGTTGTAAAAGTCAAATGCCGTGTGCCTTTTTCCTTTTGCGACTCTCTGTCTTATTAAATCGTCCCAATCGTCTTCGTAGTATATCACTTCTCCCCTGTTCCTTGCCCTCTCGGCATCTATTGAGGAGATTATCCTTACCATATCCTCTGCACTTTCTTTGGCTATGTGGGCATAAACCTCGTTCTCATCGAGCTCCAAAGCCACTTCAACCGAGTCTTTCATCTGCCTCACCCGGGTAAATGTCATCAAAGTCCGGCAATCCGGTTAAAAGTTCCTTTTTCTTTGTTTCGGCTTCTTCTTTTGCTTTCATGAATGCATGGGCGTATTTTTTGGCAGTAACCACTATATCTTCTATGCTCTTGCTCTCGTATATACCGCTCAAAAGTGTCACAACTTCTATCTCCTTCTCCCTTGGATCCGGATAAAAGCCCCGGAAAATTTGCTTGCCCTTTATCTTCCTTGTTAGATATTCAAGGGCTTCAAAGATGTCCTTTGCCTTTAGGAGCTCCGGCGGACCGTGAATGGCGACCAATCCATAAAGGGCCGACTCTATGTTGGCCTCGAGGTAAAGCCCTTCGTTTTCAAAGGACTTCAAGATTAGGCGAGAGATGTTCTTGACCTTGTTTGCTTCGGCCTTCGCATAGCCCACTGTGGCAAAGCTTCCAAAGGCATTGAGAACGAATTTTAAGTCACTTGCGTCAAGCGTCTGTTCACCGGGAACGTCTATTAAAGCCAAAAGGGAGGCTATTCTCTCAACTATCGTGTAGTTTATCTTTTCATAAGCTTTGGATATGTCCTCGGCACTTTCCTTCAGCTTGTTGTTGTCTATCGCTATTATCGAGTCAACTACCTTAGAGAGCTTGTCTATGGTTATTGCCGCGTTTATTGTGGGCCTTATGCCCTCTTCCTTCAGGGGCAGAGCGCCTATGGCAACTACAAGAGAATCAGGGTATTCCTCTTTTAGCGCTTCTGCCAGAACCGGCGCTCCGCCTGCCCCGGTTCCTCCCCCGAAGCCAAATGTTAGGAAGAAGATATCAACGTCACTGTAGCCGACCATTGAGCTTATCTTTTTCATCACCAGTGGAAGGTCCCTTTTAATGGCTTCTCTTCCCAGCACCGGATTGGCGTTTACCCCTTTTCCACCAGTTAAACTTTCCCCAACAAGTATTCTCCTCTCCTCTGGAATGTGCTTTAGGTAATCGAGGTCACTTTTGGAAGTATTTATAGCCAGCGCTTCAAAGTTAACAAGGGCAAATAGGTCAGCTATCTTTGTTCCACACTGACCGACTCCAATGATTAAAGCCCTCACAGTAATTTCACCTCACGAACTCCGCTTCCAGTTCTTCAAGCTCAACAATGCCGTTTTGATTTTTGTCTTCATATGTAACGACGCAGGCAACACCATTAAGATATTTGACTATGTTGGAGGTGAAGAAGACCTTTACAGCACTGTCCAAACCTCTTGGATATAAGACAAAGAGCAGGTATCCCGTACCCGTCTTTCCTGGAGCTATTATCATGGTACTGTCTCTCTTATAGTCCTTTCCATTCAGATAGACGTTTTCCTCATCCACCTTAAGCTCGATATACGGGTTGTATTTAGAGAGGTCAAACTCTGCAAGATCAGCCAGCACAATATAGTTGCCCTCACCAAGTTCTTTAAACCCCTCAGCTGTCATGTTGGTCTCAAATAACATGTTAAGGGAATCCCTTACTGAAAGTGCAACCTTTTCTCGCCCAAATGTGTACAATATCTTAAAGTTCCCCTCTGGAAGTGCCCTTATAACTTCATAGAGATTCACGGGTTTTGGCAGCTCTTCGAAAGTTGAGAAATAGAGGGCAGCAAGAGCCGAATCGACGACACTGCTTCCCCAGAGGTTATTCCTCTTTTTAGGTAAGAGCCATTGGAGGGTCTCCTGGCGATAGTCAATGCCAAACGCGTGAAGGACTTCCGTAGCACGTATAGTAAGCTCCACAGTCGGTGCCCCTTGGTACATTAGAACTCCGGCTATGTAGCTTCTCCTGATGTTTGGCCACCCCCCGTCCTCAGTCCTTTGGCTGAGAAGCCAGTTCAGGTGTTTTTCGACATCCTCTTTTGTTACTAGAGGTTCCAAAGCTTCAAGCACTTCAACTGTAGTCGAGACTTCTGAGGGGAAGAACCGTGTAAAGTATTTGGTCATTATTACTGTTCCCCACCCTTCTGTGGGGAAGGAAAGGAGCCATTCCTTTGCCTTGACGATGTCCTCATCCTGAGGTGAAACTCCCAGAGCTAAGAGGGCTTTAATGGCCAGAGCGGTGTCGTATGGTTGCAGGCCTAAGAAATCCCCCCATTTACCGTCTCCCTTCTTAAGGCTTTTTATGAAAGCTATATGCTCTGCCTTTTCACTCTCATTGACGAGATTAAACTCCAGAAGGGTCAGCAAATTGTAGACGTAGGGCGGGTACAGCTCTCCCTTACTCAAAGCTATCTCCATGTTTTTGTCGATTCTGCCCTTTACCCATTCCAGCCCCTTTCCTATGCTTTCATCCATGAAGTAGCATTTTTTCAAAGCTTTTAAGGCGTAATATGTAGCCCTATCTGTAGACGAGAAGCCCGGAATATACGGCCATCCTCCATCCTCATTCTGTACTTTTTCCAGTTCTGAACAAGATGCCTCAAAGGGTGTCTTCAGTCCAGCTTCCAATCCCCCACTGACTTTCGCAAAAGTCCAGGTTGCAAGAGCGGATGTTACAAAAACTTCCCTCTGTACCAGCCCACCTGGCTTATTGGCCCAATAGACAAAGCTTTCGTTCTTCTCTTTCAGCTCTTCAAGTGTAGTAAGCAATTTGGCCGTCTCAAAGGTTA
>LGET01000148.1 GCA_001507935.1 Thermococcales archaeon 44_46 | reverse complement strand
AGCTTCAAAGTAAACGTTAGAGATGGAGCAAAAGGAGGAACGTACGAGATTCCAGTAAAGATAGAATACAAGGACTCATCAGGTAATGCAAGGGAGGATATAATCAAGATACCAGTAATAGTGAATGAAAAACCAAAAATAACTGTCGAGAAGGTCAGCTTTGACAAAACACCTATGCAGGGTGAAGAGGTGTTTGTGTACATAAGGGTCAAGAACGTTGGAGGAGAACAGGCTGAAAATGTGATAATAGAAGGCGTTGTAAAAGCTGATCAGCCCTTTACGCTATCAAAGAGGTCAGATTACGTTGGAACTCTTGATCCGGGAAGAGAAGGGGAAGGTGCTTTGGAACTGAGCATAGCAAACAACGCCATCCCCAAAGACTACGTCGTTCAAGTGAGAATCAGAGCAGTTGGTGATAAGGAAAGCGGAGACGACAATGTGTACGTCTTTGAGGAATTTATTACAATACCTGTTAAAGAAAATACTGAAACAAGAAGAAACCTAAGAACTGCTGGAGCGTTTATTGGAGTTCTGGCTTTGGTAGTAATTTTGTGGACATACTGGAGAGGAAAAAAAGGTAGCTAACTCTTTTAAGCTTTCAATTCTTTCAATTTTTAGGTGAGAGCTATGGGTGTAGGCAAAATACTTGGAGCAATCGGACTTATTGTGTTTCTCTGGGTGGCTTACTTAGGTTATGCGCTGATTACTTTAACTCCTCAAATAAGAGCTGAATGGGGATATGTTGATGAAAACACCATGGAACTGGAAACAACAGTGTATTTCGGGAAACCTCTTCCCGTCTCAATAGCTATTGACGAAGCAGATTTGTACTTGGCTGGAGTAAAGGTGGGCACCCTGAAAGACCTAAAGGTTGGGTTTTTGGATGACGGTGCAAGGGGTGTGCTTGTTCTCAAAAACAGAGAGATTATTGAAGCCCTAAAAGAGCACATAAGAAACGGAGAGCAGAGTGATATTGAGATACAAGTGCGCGGTTCAATATTTGGCCTTCCAATTATAAGGGGAAGCTTTTCGCATCCATTTGAAACTAATTTGTTAAGCTACATCAGCAACGTAACAATAGAGAGCTCTGGAGACCTAATAAAAACTCCCGCAGTTGAAGGAATGCCCTCTAAGTGGGGAAAAGTTGATGAAAACGGTATTGAGATTTTAAGTGATGTGAAGCTCTACAATCCTAACCCTATTCCTCTGCCCCTCTTTGGAATTAAATATTACATAGATGCTAACGGCTACCAGGTGGCACAAGGAAAACTCGTTGAGAACGTTGTAATCCCTGCAAACGGCAGAGCTATAGCAAAAATAAGAACAGTGGTTGACACAGAAGTTCTTCCAGAGGTACTTGCAGAACACATAAAGAGAGGAGAGAGAAGTGAGATAACCCTGAAGCTTACCCTTGCTGTGAAAGTGCTTAACAGAGAAGTAGAGATTCCCCTCCCAGAAGTCGAGAAAAGGGTTGAAACGAACATAATAGAACAGCTGAACCTTGCTCTCAGATGACCTAAACCTTTAAATTTTTCCTTCTATTTTTCCTTGGAGGTGAGAGTGTGAATCTGCTTGAAGTCCACAATCATTTAAACAAAATCTGGGGCGAGATTTTTAGGTTAAACGAGGTGCTGAGAGAGAAGCTCAGGCCTCTTGGCTTTAAGGTGGAGCCTGTAGAGGAAGTTTTCAACGCGTACATTTTCCTTGAGGGTGAGTGGAGAGAGATGCTTTATCCTCATCCTGCTTTTGAGATAAAGCCTCAAGGAGAATTGGGAGCGACGATTCAGAGCTTCTACTTTGTGTTTGCCGTTCCAAAGGAAAAAATAACCAGAGAGTTCATCGTTGAGTTCATCAAAAAATTCCCACAGAGCTACATCTACGGAACGGAGAACTTTTTGGAGGACATCTACAATCACAACTTTCCAAGAAACCTCGATGAAGTTTACGAAAAGATAGAAAAAAGCCAAGAAAAAGTTTTTCAACTTGAAGTTGAGGCAGAAGACAGTCAGGATATTGAAAACAAGCTCTTTGAATTTATAGAACTTGCAAAGAAGTACAAAATCCTTGAGATTTAGGTGGTTCCATGTACCGGGAAGCGTTTCCTGAAGAACTGCAGAAGTATTATCACGACCTTTTCGGGAGTGAAGCTGAGGAGATCATGAAAAAGCTGAGAGAGCCCGTGGAGAAGTACTACATAAGGGTCAACACGCTTAAGATAAGTCGGCAGAAGCTCATGGAAGAGCTTAGAAGGGAGGGGCTGAAGCCGAGGAGAAGTCCCTACCTTGAGGAGGGTATCTATTTCGAGAGGGAAGGGCCGAATTTTCCCGATGATTATAACCCCAAGCTGCCAACGGTTGTCGCAAATAAGTTTGCGGCGGAGAGTGTTTACCAAGGTGCTCAGCTCTATGCTCCCGGCGTATTAAAGGCCGATAGAGGAATAAAAGAAGGAGATGAAGTTCAAATCAGAGATCCAAGGGGGCTCCTTGTGGGCATAGGCATTGCAAAGATGAGTGCTAAGGAAATGGTTATTGCCACGAGAGGAATAGCTGTCGAAGTAACTCTGCCTAAGTTCAAACTGCCGAGCTTGAGTGAATTAAAAGCCTATGAAAAAGGCTACTTTTATGCCCAGAGCCTTCCTTCCATGGTTGTTGCCCATATTCTGGAGCCACAGGAAGAAGACCTTATAGTTGATATGGCGGCTGCTCCGGGGGGAAAGACGTCTCACATAGCACAGCTCCTTGAAAACAGGGGGGAAATAATAGCTATAGACAAATCAAAAAACAGATTAGCCAAAATGGAGGAAGAGCTGAAGAGACTTGGCGTGAAGAACGTCAAGCTTATTCAAATGGATTCGAGAAATCTGCCAGACCTTGGAATTGAGGCTGATAAAATCCTCTTAGATGCCCCATGCACAGCCTTGGGAGTGAGACCAAAGCTCTGGGAGACAAGAACGCCAAAGGACATCGAGGCTACTGCAAGGTATCAGAGACATTTCATAAACGCCGCAATAAAAAGCCTTAGAAAAGGGGGAATACTGGTCTATTCTACATGTACCTTGAGCTATGAAGAAAACGAAGGGAATGTGCAGTATATGATAAAGAAGGGGCTGAAGCTTGAGGGGCAGAAAATCTTCATAGGTTCGCCTGGAATAGGGATAAACGAAGTTCAGCGCTTTTACCCTCATAAGCACCTCACTCAAGGCTTCTTCATTGCAAAGCTAAGGAAGGTGAGCTGATGAAAAAAAGGAACTCCCTCATGATCTTTGTTGGAATTGGAGTTATAATAGCACTTATATGGTGGGCAGGGGTAGAGGAGACGTTGAAGCTTGTGATGGAGGCTAAGCTTGAATATTTTCTCTTGGCATTGCTTATGCAAATTCTTGCAACCCTTGCATGGGCTTTTAGGTGGAGAATATTTCTAAAAAGAGCCGAAGTGAGGGTTCGGGTAAGGGATATTATAATTGCCACCATGGTTGGGATATTTGCAAACAACTTAACTCCAGGTGCTAGGGCGGGAGGGGAGCCAGCTAGAATGTACGTGATAACCAAAAAGTCCAATAGCGGTTATGGCCAAGTTTTTGCAACTATAATGGCCGATAGGATTTTGGATGTTATTCCAGTCCTTATTTTTACCCTCCTTGCGTTCAAGTACGCTCTCTCATTAAAGGTAAAGCTCCTATTGTCTGTCCTTTCCATATCAACGGTAGTGCTTCTTTTGATAGTGGTTGTAAGCCTCTTGATTTCTTTGAATGAGAGCTTGGCCTTTAAGGTGCTTAATAAGATAGCGGGGCTTATAAAGCGTGTATTTCCAGAAAGGTTTGCAGGAGTGGAGGGAACGCTCGAAGAAAAGCTCAAAAAATCTATAACTGACTTTAGGACGACCTTTTTGGAGCTTTCCAAAGATCCGGTTGTGTTGGGTAAGACCTTATTCTATTCTCTAGCCCTCTGGGTGTTCATGCTTCTCAGAACTTATTTTGTCTTCGAAAGCATTGGGTATCGTCTTGAACTTCAAAAAATTCTAATGGTTCAAATGGCCGGTATTGCCCTGGGGATGATAAGCATTCTCCCCGGGGGGGTGGGAATAACGGAAGCAGTTAACTCAGCCCTCTACCTCAGTCTAAAGATTGATAAAAGCTTGGCTGTCACTGCGACAGTCTTAGATAGGTTTATATCCTTCTGGCTCCCAACGATTATTGGGGGAGGATTGAGTGTTTACCTTGGCGCAAAGCTAAGCAAGGACAGAGCGTGAGATCATGAAGTTTGGAATCGCCGCTCGAAGGGATCGGGAAGAGGCTTTGAAGCTTGCTTACAGAGTGTATGACTTTCTGAAGGTTAGTGGTTACGAAGTCTACGTTGACGAAGAAGC
>LGET01000147.1 GCA_001507935.1 Thermococcales archaeon 44_46 | reverse complement strand
GTAGAAAGCAACGGAGAGCTCCCGGTTGAGGAAATGGTAAGCTTAGCGCTCAAAATTTTAATGAGAAAGAGCGATAAATTTATAAACGAGCTTCATAAATTAGCCGAATAGCGCGGGGGTAGCCGAGCCTGGCCAAAGGCGCGGGATTTAGGGTCCCGTCCCGTAGGGGTTCCGGGGTTCAAATCCCCGCCCCCGCACCATAATGATCACCCCGTCCCTCGGTGCGAGAAGTAAGTAGAAGGAGGAATGCTTATGAAGAGGACTGGTCCAACTGATATTAATTTAAGAAGGCTCATTCGCTATTTGAGAAAGAAGTCCAACGAAGAGAACGTTAAGATATGGAAGGACATAGCTTGGCGCTTGGAAAGACCAAGAAGACAGAGAGCTGAGGTAAACCTTAGCAGAATAAACAGGTACACCAAGGAAGGGGATATGGTAATAGTCCCAGGAAGTGTTCTTGGAGCTGGAAATCTGGATCACAAGGTCATAGTTGCCGCATGGAAGTTCAGTGAAAAGGCGAGAGAGAAGATTATCCAGGCCGGTGGAGAAGCGATAACAATCGAAGAGCTTGTGGAGAGAAATCCAAAAGGTAGTGGAGTAATCATAATGGAGTGATGGGCCATGAGGATTATTAACGCTGATGGTTTAATACTTGGAAGGCTCGCTTCAAAAGTCGCTAAGATGCTCCTCGAAGGAGAAGAAGTGGTTATCGTTAACGCTGAAAAGGCAATCATTACTGGAAACAGAGAGTTCATCTTCGAGAAGTACAAGCAAAGAACAGAACTAAGGACAAGAACCAACCCAAGAAGAGGTCCCTTCTATCCAAAGAGAAGTGACGAAATAGTTAGGAGAACCATTAGGGGCATGCTTCCATGGAAAACCGACAAAGGAAGAAAGGCCTTTAAGAGGCTTAAAGTCTATGCGGGAGTGCCAAAGGAATTTGAGGGCAAAGAGTTTGAGACAATAGCTGAGGCTCACATGTCAAGGCTTAAAACTCCAAAGTATGTAACTGTTGGAGAGGTTGCTCAATTCCTTGGTGGAAAGTTCTGAGGTGATGATAATGAAGGTAATCCAAACTGCAGGAAAGAGGAAAACTGCCATTGCGAGGGCTACCATAAGAGAAGGCAAGGGGAGAGTTAGGATAAACGGCAAGCCAGTTGAGATCATTGAGCCAGAAATAGCTCGCTTTACAATAATGGAGCCACTCGTCCTTGCAGGCGAGGAGATAGTTAGCAAAGTGGACATTGATGTCAAGGTCGAAGGCGGAGGCTTTATGGGACAGGCCGAGGCTGCGAGGGTTGCAATAGCCAGGGCATTGGTAGAGTGGACTGGTGACATGAACCTCAAAGAAAAGTTTATGAAGTATGACAGGACTATGCTTGTTGGCGACTCAAGAAGAACAGAGCCACACAAGCCAAACCGCTCTACAAAGGGTCCAAGAGCAAAGAGACAAAAGAGTTACCGTTGATTTCCTTCAAACCTTCCTTAAAATTTAAAAACCCAAAAGGTGATTCGCTTGATAGTTCCCGTGAGATGTTTCACCTGTGGAAAGGTGATTGGAGATAAATACTACATATTCAAAGAGCGTGTTGAAAAGGGGGAAGACCCCGAAAAAGTACTCGATGAGCTTGGGCTCGAGAGGTACTGCTGCAGGAGAATGATCCTCAGCCACGTTGAGCTGATAGATGAGATAATGCATTACAGAGTGTATTGAAAAAACCACATTTCTTTGGGGGGCCGTGGGGTAGCTTGGTCTATCCTCCCGGCTTGGGGTGCCGGAGACCCGGGTTCAAATCCCGGCGGCCCCACCAAAATTTGCATAGGTGAGAAAGATGTTTAGATACACAAGATTTGAGAAGGCGCGTATAATAGGAGCAAGGGCACTGCAGATCGCCATGGGGGCTCCTGTGTTGATTGACGTACCCGAAGGGATCACGCCTTTAGACGCCGCAATAATGGAGTTTGAGAAGGGTATAATCCCAATAACAGTTATACGTCCGAGTTGATGTGGGATGACAATAATCGAAAACATAGTTGGCAGACTTTCAATCCTCAAAGGCGGGAAGTATTCAATTGAAGTTGACGTTATAACGAATTCAGGGTTTGGCAGATTTGCCGCCCCTGTAGATGAGAATCCCTCTCTCTACATAGTAGAAGCCCATAGAGCGGTTAGCGAAGTTGATGAAATAATTGGGCCGGAACTTATTGGGTTTGATTCACAGGAGCAGGAGCTCATAGACAGCTACCTCTGGGAAATAGATGGAACAGAGAATCTAAGCCACATAGGGGCAAACACCGCTTTGGCAGTTTCAATTGCTGTGGCAAAAGCCGCTTCAAATGCCAAAAACATCCCCCTTTACAGCTACCTAGGAGGAACATTCACCACAGAGCTTCCAGTCCCAATATTGAGGTTTGCAGAGGATGAAACCTTTGAGTACCTTGTCTTGGTTAAGGATTTAATGGAGATCTCAGACGTAGTAGATGCAATGGTAAAAATAAAGGAGCATGCAAAGGGCATTAGCCTCCAGGAGCTTTCAAGAGCTTCAGAAGTGGCAGGAGATGAACTTGGACTTGAGGTGTCTCTTGGAATAGTGCAGAAGAAAGAGATGGACATGGAAGAAGTCCTGCAAAAAGTCGAGGACTACAACATCTCCTATATCAAGCCCTTAGGCGAAGAGGAGCTCTTCCTTGAACTTATAGCAGGAACACACGGGGTATTTGTTGATGGGGAATATCTCTTCAGGACAAAGGACATTCTAGATAGAAGATACTACAATGCTCTTTCAATTAAACCGATTAACCTTGGCACTCTCACAGACCTTTACAACCTGATTAATGATGTTAAATCTGAAAGAATAACTCCAATCTTGGCGGAAGCGAAGTATGAATCTGCTGATGACGCTTTGGCCCACTTGGCAGTGGGGTTCAAGTGCCCCGCTATAATGCTCTACGAGGACTCTCTCGTTAAAATAAACGAGCTTATTAGGATAGCTGAAGATTTGGGTGAAAGAGGAAGAATAATAACGTTTGAGGGGTGAAGAAAATGGAAGAGTATTTGGTTCCACTCGACCAATATCTGGCTGCAGGTGTTCACATTGGAACACAGCAAAAAACAAAGGATATGAAGCGCTTCATATACAGGGTAAGGCAAGATGGATTATACGTGCTCGACGTAAGGAAAACCGATGAAAGACTCAGGGCTGCAGGAAAGTTCCTTGCAAAGTTCGACCCAGACACAATATTGGCAGTAAGCGTAAGGCTTTACGGTCAAAAGCCAGTCAAAAAGTTTGGAGAAGTTACTGGAGCAAGGTCAATCCCGGGAAGATTCCTACCCGGAACAATGACAAACCCACAGGTTAGGAACTTCTTTGAACCCGATGTTCTCATAGTAACTGACCCAAGGGCAGACCACCAAGCACTGAAAGAAGCAATAGAAATTGGAATCCCAATAGTAGCCCTTGTTGACACAGAGAACCTTTTGAGCTACGTGGACTTGGCAATCCCAACAAACAACAAGGGAAGGAAATCTTTGGCTTTGATCTACTGGATACTCGCAAGAGAAATCCTCTTTAACAGAGGAGACATCAGCAGCAGGGAAGACTTCAAAGTCCCTGTCGAAGAATTTGAGATGAGAATAATCAGAGGATGAATTCTACCGTCCTAGTTTTCTTCTTTTCTCCTTAAAGTATATTAACCCAAATAAACGGAGGATTTATTGGTGGTTGAGATGGAGTTAGATGATGCGATATTTAACAGAATGTCTGTAAGATATTACGAGGAGAGAAGCGTTGAAGAAGAGAAGCTCAAAGAGCTTATAGAAGCGGCAATAAGAGCACCTACCGCAAGCGGTCTTGAAAACTGGCTTTTTGTAGTTTATAAAGACGAGAACCTCGGGAAAAGAATTCATGAGATAATCTATGAGGCTCATGCGGAGTATTATCGCGCGCATGGCTTACCTGAGGAAAAAATAGAGAAGCTAAAAACAAGAGTATTTGAAAACGGAATGTACAGAGCTCCGGTTTATATAGGGGTTTTTATCGATAAAGAAACACGCTTCTTAAAAGGGGAAGAATATAAGGAAGTAGAATTTCTATGGAGCGTTGAAAGTGCAGCGATGGCGATAGAAAACCTCATGTTAAAGGCGGTGGAGCTTGGCCTGGGAACGTGCTACATAGGGGTCACCAGCCTGGAGAAATATCAGAAAGAGCTTAGAGAAATGGCGGAACTCGGTGAGAACTGGTACCTTGTGGGGTTAGTTCCCGTAGGGTATCCTGCTGAAAAAATCGCCCCCAGACCGAGGAGAAAGTCTCTAGAGCAAGTCCTCAAAATAATCTGAACTTGGTGGAAGAGAATGCTAAATGCCATAATAGTCAGATACGG
>LGET01000146.1 GCA_001507935.1 Thermococcales archaeon 44_46 | reverse complement strand
TGTAGACCATTCAGTTGAGGAAATATAAAGAGAAGTGAGAAGGTTTTTAGGGCCTAGGCCAAAAAGAACTCCCAGAAGAAGAGATCCTAGAAATATTGATACTCCTATGTTTATCTTTAGTCTGATGAATCCGATGAATAACTCCAAATGATACCAAAAGATAAAGGAGTTCATTCATTATTTTCACCACTGTAGTAATGTGTAGATTTGTATCTTATAGAAATTTATAAAGGTTGTTCTTTTTATTTCTAGTTTTTAGGAACAAAAATATAATAAAGATTAATAACGATGTATTTTTGGTGTTGGTGTTATATGGTGCACCAATCCATTAAAGAAAGCTCAAAAGAGTTCACAAAAGAGAAGCAGGAGAAAGATTGACTTCCTCTTTCCTTTGTTCTTTTAGCATTCATCAAGGCAAGAGAAGAATGTTTGATTTCTACAATACCTAAATCTCGTCGTCCACTTTGCCAAAAGATTTATAAACAAAACTCCACAATTTTGACCGATGCCCATGAGGGGGGAGTGTTTTATCCTTCGCTTTGCATTTTGCCCATGATTCCTTGGGCTATTCTGCTAACCTAGCCTATTCTACAAATCCCAGGAGGTTTTTGAGATGATAAAGGAGCCAGAGATGAGGGAGTATAATCCACAAGTCTTAGAGGAAAAAGTAGAAGCATTCTGGAAAGAAAATGACGTCTACAACAAGGTGAAAAAAGCAAGAGAAAACGGTCCGGACTACTATTTTCTTGATGGGCCACCATATGTAAGCGGTGCCATACACTTGGGCACTGCATGGAACAAAATAATCAAGGATATGGTGATAAGATTCAGAACCATGCAGGGCTACAACGTCAGAAGGCAGCCCGGATTTGACATGCACGGTCTGCCCATAGAGGTTAAAGTTGAGCAGGCCCTTGGGTTGAAATACAAAAAGGATATAGAGGAGAAAGTTGGTGTTGAAAACTTCATAAAGAAGTGTAGGGAGTTCGCTCTGACCAATCTCAAAATCATGACAGAGCAGTTTAAAATGCTCGGAGTTTGGATGGACTGGGATAACCCATATATGACAATCAAGAACGAGTATATAGAATCAGCTTGGTTTACTTTAAAGAAAGCATGGGAAAAGGGACTTTTAGAGAAGGATCAGAGGGTTCTCCACTGGTGCCCCAGATGTGAAACTGCTTTGGCTGAACACGAAGTTAGGGGAGAATACAAAATAAGGGAAGACCCAAGCATATACGTAAAGTTCCCGGTAGAGGGAAAAGAAAACGAGTACCTCCTCATCTGGACAACTACACCATGGACTTTACCGGCCAACTTAGCCGTCACAGTTCACCCTGAATACGAGTACGCAAAAGTGAAGGTATTCCTTGATGGAAAGGAAGAGTACTGGATAATAGCGAAGGCGTTAGTCGAGAAGGTTCTCCACGAAGCTGGTGCCAAAGGAGAGATCGTGGAGGAATTCAAGGGCGAAGAGCTTGAGGGCATAAGGTATGTGCATCCGTTTTTGGAGGAGTATCCAAGGCAGAAGGAGTTTAGAGAGAAATACGAGTGGGCTCATCGCGTAATATTGGGAGAGCATGTGACCCTTGGTGAGGGCACCGGATTAGTTCACACCGCCCCTGGACACGGTGAAGAAGACTTTGAAATAGGAAAACAGTACGGTCTGCCAATCTACTCACCTCTCGACGATGAAGGGAGGTACGTCGAAGGAAAGTGGGAGGGCAAGTTCGTTAAAGATGCTGATCCTGAAATAATTGAGTATCTAAAGGAAAAAGGTCTTCTCGTGAAGGCTGGCACGATAGAGCACAAATACCCACACTGCTGGCGCTGTAAGACGCCGTTGATATTTAGAGCAACAGACCAGTGGTTCCTAAAGATTAGCAAGGTTAAAGACAAAATAATAGAAGAAAACGACAAGAACGTCACCTGGTATCCAGATTGGGTAAAGATAAGGTACGACAACGGAGTCATGAACAGCGGAGACTGGTGCATCTCAAGGCAAAGGTACTGGGGAATACCCCTCCCAATCTGGGTATGTGAAGAATGCGGTAACATCCACGTAGTAGGGTCTTTTGATGAGCTCAAAGAGATGAGCAAGGAGCCAATAGAGAAGGACTTTCACGAAGTAGACCTCCACAAGCCATGGGTTGACACAGTGACCCTCAAGTGCCCCAAGTGTGGAGGGGACATGAAGAGGGTCAAAGACGTCCTCGATGTTTGGTTCGACAGTGGAATAGCGAGCTGGGCTTCTCTTGACTATCCAAGGAGGAAAGACCTCTTCGAAAGACTTTGGCCTGCAGATTTCATAGTTGAGGGAGAAGACCAGGTTACAAAGTGGTTCTACTCCCAGCAGGCAGCAAGTGTTGTTGCATTTGACACCGTTCCGTACAAGAAGGTCGCAATGCATGGCTATGTTTTGGACGAAAAGGGAGATAAGATGAGCAAGAGTCTTGGGAACATAATAAGGCCAGAAGAAGTTGTCCAGAAGGAAGGAAGAGATCCGTTTAGATTCTACATGCTCTGGGCGACGACTCCTTGGGAAAACCTAAGGTTTAGCTGGAAGGGGCTTGCACAGGTTAAGAGAATGCTCAACATCCTCTGGAACGTCTACATATTGGCTTCAACATACATGAGCCTAGACAAGTTCGACCCCACAAAAGTCAACCCAGAGGAGCTTCCGTTTAGAGAGGAGGACCGGTGGATACTTTCGAGAGTAAACACTCTCATAGATGCTGTGGAAGATGGAATAGAGACATTCTACCTTACAAGGGCAACGAGGGCAATAGAGTACTTTGTGATAGAGGACTTAAGCAGGTGGTATGTAAGGCTCATAAGGAAGAGGCTCTGGATTGAGAAAGACGACCCAGATAAGCTTGCCGCTTATTGGACGCTGTGGAAGGTATTTGACGTTCTGCTCAGACTAATGGCACCGTTTACACCTTACATCACCGAGGAAATTTACCAGAACCTCATAAGACCGTTCAGTGGAAAGGAGAGCGTCCACCTCGAAGACTGGCCTAAGAAAGACGAGAGCTGGGTTGATGAAGAGCTCGAAAGGGAAATGGAGATAGTGAGAAAAATAGTGGAAGCTGGCTCTGCGGCAAGACAAAGGGCAAAGATAAAGCTCCGTTATCCTGTGAGGCAGATACTCATAGAGACCGAGGACGAAACAACAAAGAAAGCCGTTGAAAGACTTAACTACCTCCTCAAAGACCAGCTCAACGCTAAGGAAGTCAAGGTTGCCAAGGTTGAGAGGGAAATAAGAGTAAAGCCCAACTTCGCTAAACTTGGGCCTCACTTCAAAGGAGATGCGAAGCTGATTGCAAAGTGGATTGAGGAGCAGGACGACAGGGAGCTTTATGAGAAGCTCATGCAAGGAAAGCTGAAAGTGGAGATAGAAGGAAAGGAGTTTACAATTGAGAGGGAGCACATTGTAGTTGAGGAAGAACTCCCGGACTTCCTTGTAGGAGAAGAATTCGATCACGGCAAGGTATTTGTTGACAAGACACTCACAAGGGAGCTCATGATGGAAGGGCTTGCAAGAGAGTTCGTAAGAAGGATACAGGAAATGAGAAAGCAGCTCGACTTAGACGTTAACGATAGGATAATGGTGTACATTGAAACAACCGAAGAAAACAAAGAGCTCTTGCAGAATATGCTTGACTACATAAAGGGAGAAACAAGGGCGGTTGATGTTAGGTTCGAAGAAGCTAAGGGCTACGTTGTCGAGTGGCCGGAAGTTGAGGCAAAGATAGGAATTGAGAAGGTTGAGAGCTGAGCTTTATTTTCTTTGATTTCTTTAATTTATACAAATCCCAATCTATTTCTCGAGAATCTCCACCTTCAGTCCGTACTCCTTAAAGCGCTCAAAGCCCTACATAAATTTTTCGAAATCACTTTCAAGTTAACGAAAAGGCAAAAAAGCTAATCAAAATCACGATCACGGAAGCGGAATCCTCTCGACCTCTATTCGATCCCACGTCGGATACTCCTCGACTATGTAGAACTTTACATCTCCCTCTATAGCATCGGCAAGCTCTTCTGCAACCTCTATGGGCATTTCGATCCTTCTTTTCTTTGTATTTATGTAGAGCCACTCCTCTGGAACCTCCGCTTCATTTACAAGCAAATTGTAGAGTTCTATTAGGTCATCATACTCCGCAATCCCGAACCTTAAGGTTCCCTCTTCCGTGATTTCCATATAAGACTTGGCGACATTCTTTGCCATCCTCTTGAGTCTGTTTCTCAGCTGAACAGCGTCCTTAAGCTTGGCTGTGCATAGGTGGTAGTTCAGGGAGGTGTTTTCTTCTCCCCATTTAAGTAGTTTCAGCCCCAGTTCGAGGCTTCCCGCTATCGCTGAACTTTCGTTGCTAACGGTTCTAAGTCCTCTTGAGAG
>LGET01000145.1 GCA_001507935.1 Thermococcales archaeon 44_46 | reverse complement strand
CCAGGATGGCTCTCTTTTCGTCCCCCTTAACTTGAGCAAAAACCGTCCCTGAAAAGGTAGAATTTGTGGTCTCGTCTTTCAGGTAGAAATTCACATGGTCAACTGTAGCCCATCCTTCCGGTTTTTCTTGTAAAAAAGAAAAAGCTACAGCTCCCATGATAGCCATTAGAATAACAATTATCCCTTTTCGCATGTTGAGCCCTTATATGTTTAATGAGTAATCCTTTAAATATTTTTGGAGAATAGGACTCTTAGACGATGAGGAAACTTTGACCAGCTGAGCTGTGATGAATACGGGAGTGACCGAGCTTAAAGCACCACTATCCTTGCTCTCCCGTTCTTTTTAAGCCAGTCCAGGAGCATCTGTGCTATTTCGAACTTTTTCTTTTTGGTTTCCCATATTGGAGTGTGCTCCTTCAGATATGGCTTGCTCCATTTTCCAACGATTTCCCCAAAATCGAAGCCAACAAGAATAACCTCTCTCGCCCCAAGCTCTTCCGCAAGAAAAACAGCCCTATCACCGTCAGTAAAGCCGCCAAAGTTGTGAACAATGTCCAGTGGCTCTGTTTGACATGTCCCCAAAACGTTCTTTAGCGCTGGCACATGAGCTCTAAGCTTGTCCATGTTGTCCCCGTGGGCGTGGACAGCAACGTAAGCCCCGAGCTCGTTTGCCCTCTTTATGTCTTCAAATCTCCCATCCAAGTCAGTGACAATAACGTCCGGGACTATGTCTTGCTCCAGAAGGGCGGAGGTTGCTCCATCCGCGGCTATTAAGGTTCCTCCAAATTTTTCTTTCCCAAGTATATTCTCCAATCCTGGCCCGGCCCCGAAAACATAAACTCTCTCCCCAATTCTTTCTTTGAGGTCTTCAGCCAGAATGTAGTTTTTGTTCTCCAGCAAAAGCTTTCTCAATAGGAGTGCGGCTTCACGGTCCTTCTCCCTGTCATAACCCATTTTTTGGAGAATCCGAATGTAAAACTGCTCCCACTCCGACCATTTCATGTGCTTATCTATGGCATTTCGCTTTATAGAGGTTTTGTCATAAAGTCATTATACTTGCTCTGAGCCGTTTTCTTCAGCTAGGCTTTTTAGCTTCCTATCTATTTTTACCATCTCTCTCCACTGCCTTCCCGGCCAGTAGATTTGACCGCATTGAGTGCATACGTAAAATTCATCGTAGTCCTTATAAACGCCTTCTGGCACTTTCCCCTTGATTTCTTCTTTTTCAACCCTTTTTATTAGCCCATTACATTTTGGGCATCGAGCATTTTCCGGAAACAGTTCGTCAAACTCAAAGCCCAGCTCCATGAGCTGCTTTACCTGCTCTTCGAACTTGTTGGATTTTATGAGAATTGCATTCTTACATCTCGTTACAAGCTCTTCGTCCCTCGTTAAAACTATCCTGCCCTCTTCTCTGGCAATCTTTAATATTTCCTCATCGTCCTTTATGCCATAGAGAGTGTCGTAACCGTACAACCTAAGCCATCTCGCCAGCCTTCCGAGCATCATGTCGGCGATAAACTTTGTGTTTTTTCCTCCCATCAACGCTACTTTGGAGTGAAACAATAAATTTCTTTTGGAAAAATCTTATAACCTATCAATCACTTCTAAAGCGGGTGGCTCAAATGATAGTGTACTTCATCGGCACAGGGGGCAGTGAAGGAATTCCGGCTCACCTATGCACCTGCCAGACATGTGATGAAGCCCGCAAGTTTGGTTTTGCTCAGAGAAAGCCATCCACACTTGCCATAGTTACCAAGAACAAAAAAGCAGTCCTTATAGACGTTGGGACGGATATCAGGGATTTACTGCACGTTCCTCTTGAAGCGATACTCCTAACCCACTGGCACCATGACCACATCTACGGCCTGTATAAACTCCGGTGGATTGCAAAAAGAACAGCCCTTTATGCCCTAAAAGGAGATGCGGACTGGCTCATGGTTAACGATCCCAAGAACATTGATGTGAAGTTCATCAAACCCAATGATGTCCTAAAAGTCGATTCTCTCAAAATCACCGCTTTAAAGCTCAACCATCAGGTGGAGACCTTCGGCTACCTGATAGAAGAAGATGACAAGAGTGTGGCTGTTCTTTATGATACCAAGGGGCTTCCTGAGGAGACGTTTGAATTACTGGAAAAGAAAAATCTTCGCTTAGCGATTGTTGATGCCACATACCCTCCGGGTATAGACGATCCTTATCACAATAACGTGGATGAAGGTGCCCAAATTGGACTTAAGCTGGCAGAAAGAACGTTTTTAAGCCATATATCTCACAAGAACCTTCCGTTTTTGATGCTGGATGAGTATGTGAGAAAGAAATACGGAGGGAAGGTTCTTGTTGCCTACGATGGGATGCTCTTCTATGTGTGATACTTCTCCGGCAGCTCAGAAAGAAATGCCAGAACAACGAAGCTCGTAGTTTCGGTATTGGTATCCCCAACCGGAACTATCTTCTCCCCTTCAAACTTATATCCCGTCGAAATCCCGCCGTTCTCCATTTGAAGCTGTGAAACAATTCTTTGACATGAGGTATAAACAGCTTTTCCCTGTTCCGGCCTGTCAAGAGCCCTGTGGAGATATGCAAAGAGAGCACATTTATATGTTTGATAGGTGCCGTCAAATGCCTTGTCGCGGAAGCCTTTTCCATCCCAAAGTGACAAAAGGCCCTCATAAACCTCAACAGCCTCTCGCCTTTTTCCCGAAAGTATCTTGTTCAAGGCCATGTAAACTGATAGGTCGGCATATTCTCTCCAGTCATCCATAGGGCAGGAAGTGTCTGTGAGCTCGTACTTTATCTCGAACTCTGCCCCAAACTTTCTAGAATATGTTCTGTTGATGAAAAGTATTTTAGAGCAATAAACCCCGGTTATCCGCCTTCCAAAAAGAACATCAACCTTCCCATTCCATCCACCTGAGTAGTTAGCTTCAAGATTCCGGAGAATTCTCTCACCGAGGGATGAATTTAACGCTACCAAAGCCCTGGATGCGAGCAGATTATCGTTTGCAATGTAAATCGTTTCATTGTCCGGATAGCTCTTAACGGCAGCCCTGAGAAGTCCTGCCTCAGGTACGTATTGGGATTCGAGGAAATAGCGAAGGGATGTAACATTGAGCTCTAAAGAGTTGGACTCATCCCTAACCTGTTTCTCAGTTGCAAGGGTTATCAGCATTAGGAGCAACATAATGAGTGCAAAATACTTTGGCTTCATCATCATGTTCTTCGAGTTAGACCGTAAAACTCTTTTGGACAGCGGCACAGTTCTATCGGTGACCCCAATGAATGTCCTTGAACTTGCCAAAAGGAGAAGAACCGTGAGAAAATTCAAAAATAAAAAACCGCCCATAGAGAAGCTCTTAAGAGCTCTGGAAGCAGCAAAGGAGGCTCCCTCCGGAATGAATGCCCAGCCGTGGCACTTCGTTATCATTGAGAGCATTGAAATGAAAAAACAAGTTCGGGAGATTTGTGAGAAAGGGGAAAGGCAGTTCTACGAGAAGATGAAAGGAAAACTCGGTGAATGGTTACAGGAGAAGGGGTTTACATGGGAGAAGCCGTTCTTGAGCGATGCCCCATATTTAGTTCTCGTGTTTGCTGACGTCAGAGCCCCTTTTGCAGTTCAGTCCACATGGCTTGCAGTTGGCTATCTTCTTCTGGCTCTCGAGGAAGAAGGATTGGGAACAGTAACATACACCCCTCCAAATCCCAAAGAGATTGAAGAGCTCGTAAATGCTCCCAAACACTACAAACTCCAGACAATACTGCCTATAGGTTATCCTGACGATGAAAAACCTAAATACGAAAGAAAAGCCCTTGAAGATGTTATCAGCTTTGAAAAATTTGAATAAACCTGTTAGTCCACCTATTCTTTTTTGTTCAAAAATCTTGACTTCCTTAGATATTCCTCCAGCTCCTTCAGCACTTCCATCTGCTCTTCAGTCTCAACGGCGGAAGGCTTGAGGGAGCGCACCTTTGCGAGAGCGTCCCTTAAAGGGAGTCCATGAGCATACATTAGATAAGCAGTTGCCACGGTTCCGCTTCGTCCGCTCCCGCCAAGGCAGTGGACTAAAACTTTTTTGCCTTTTCTGGCTCTCTCCTCTATCCACTCAACAATCTCAAGCAGCTCCTCCAGAGAAGGCGCGGTAAAGTCTTCAATTGGTGCATGAAGGACTTCGACACCTCTTTTGGTGAGCTCCTCCAAGTCGTAATACAGCTCGTATTCGTATGTAAGGACAACCACAGCATCAAACTCTTCAGCAAGTTTTGGGATGTCTTCTGGGTGAGGCATAGGTGAAAAAGCCACATTCTCATCAACGAACTTTGGATACACCATTTCAACCACCCCTTAAGATTCAGCTGGATAGTGTTATAAACTCTTACGCTAATCTTCAGTTAAGGTGAGAAAAATGAGAA
>LGET01000144.1 GCA_001507935.1 Thermococcales archaeon 44_46 | reverse complement strand
TAAGCTAAGAATGATAGTCGACTTTAGTAAGTGGTGTGACGTCTGAGGTGAAATAATATGGAGCTTTACAGCGAGGATATGAAAAAATACTTCGAATCCCTCCAAAGGGAGATTGACAAGGCTTATGAAATAGCCAAACAAGCTAGAGCTCAAGGAAAAGATCCCGTGAGAGACATCGAAGTTCCCCAAGCAACCGATATGGCGGGAAGAGTTGAGAGTCTCGTGGGTCCAAGAGGAGTTGCTGAGAGAATAAGAGAGCTCGTAAAGGAATATGGAAAAGAACTAGCTGCCCTTAAAGTTGTTGATGAAATAATAGAGGGAAAATTCGGAAAGTTTGAGAGCAAAGAAAAGCTTGCCGATCAATCTGTGAGAACTGCCTTGGCAATTCTAACTGAAGGTATTGTCTCCGCTCCGCTCGAAGGAATAGCCGATGTTAAAATAAAGAAAAATTCAGATGGAACTAATTACCTAGCAATTTATTATGCTGGACCAATTAGAAGTAGCGGAGGAACGGCACAGGCTTTGAGTGTTCTTGTTGGAGATTACGTGAGAAGGAAGCTTGACCTTGATAGGTTTAAGCCAACTGAAGAGCACGTGGAGAGATATGTTGAAGAGGTAGACCTCTACCATAGGGCTGTTACAAGACTCCAATATCACCCTTCCCCGGAGGAAGTCCGTCTAGCAGTGAGGAACATCCCTATAGAAATAACCGGAGAAGCAACTGACGACGTGGAGGTAAGCCACAGGAACATCCCAGGAGTTGAAACAAACCACCTAAGAGGAGGAGCGATCCTAGTTTTGGCAGAGGGAGTTCTTCAAAAGGCAAAGAAGCTTGTAAAGTATATAGACAAAATGGGCATTGAGGGATGGGAATGGCTAAAGGAGTTCGTTGAGGCAAAGGAAAAAGGCGGCAAAGAAGAAGAGGGAGGGAAAGAAGAAAAAGAAGAGAAAACAGAAGAAAAGACCACAGTAAAAGTTGAGAAAGGCTTCTACTACGAGCTTTATGAGAAGTTCAGAGCAAATATAGCCCCAAATCCAAAGTATACAAAAGAGATAATAGGTGGAAGGCCTCTCTTTGCTGAACCATCAAGAAATGGTGGCTTCAGACTTCGCTATGGAAGGAGCAGAGTGAGTGGATTTGCAACGTGGAGTATAAATCCAGCGGTTATGATAATGGTCGATGAATTCTTGGCTGTAGGAACCCAAATGAAGACCGAAAGGCCAGGAAAAGGTGCAATTGTAACCCCAGCAAGCACTATTGAAGGCCCTATTGTAAAGTTGAAAGACGGAAGTGTTGTGAGGGTTGATGACTACTACAAAGCGCTTGAGCTGAAAGACCAAGTCGAGGAGATTCTATATCTCGGAGATGCCCTCATAGCATTTGGAGACTTTGTGGAGAACAATCAAACACTTTTACCTGCCAACTATGTTGAGGAGTGGTGGATTCAAGAGCTTGTGGAGGCAGTAAACAAAGTTTATGAGCTCGACCTCAAGCCCTTCCAAGAAAACGAGCGAGAAATTGTAGAGGAAGCTGCAGATTACCTTGATTTAGACCCAGAATTCCTTGCAAAGCTTCTTCACGATCCGATCGAGGTAAAACCTTCAATTGAAGATGCTATACACCTCTCGCGCATTCTCAAGATACCCCTCCACCCATACTACACCCTCTACTGGAATACCTTGGAGGTTGAGGAGCTTATCTCCCTCCAAAACGCCCTTGTAAATGCCAACATAGAGTGGGGAGAGTATAGAGGGTTCAAATACGCAAAGAAAGTTGAAATTCCTCTCCAGTCTCTAGGAAAAGCTAAAAGATACCTGGAGCTTCTCGGGGTCGAGCATAAAGTCTCTGAAGGCTTTGTTATAATTGATTACCCATGGTCCGCCGCGCTACTAACTCCTTTGGCAAATTTAGAGAAGAAAATTGAATTCAAAGAATTCCACACTCCCATAGACCTGATAAACGAGATAAGTGACGTTAAGCTTAGAGATAGGGGAATCAGCTGGATAGGGGCAAGAATGGGAAGACCAGAAAAGGCGAAAGAAAGAAAAATGAAGCCCCCTGTCCATGTTCTCTTCCCAATAGGATTAGCGGGAGGAAGTTCGAGAGATATCTACAAAGCCGCCCAAGAAGGAAAAACGGCGGAAGTTGAGATAGCGCACTTCAAATGCACCAGCTGTGGCCATGTAGATATCTATCCCACATGTCCCAAATGCGGAAGCGAGGCTAAGCTGCTCTACCACTGTCCCAAATGCGGCTTTGAGTCAACAATCGACACGGAATGTCCAAAATGTGGTATAGAAATGAAAGCCTATCGCAAGAGAAGAATAAATCCCTCAGACCTATTAAACAACGCTATGCAGAATGTCGGAGTTTACACTCTCGACAGGCTTAAAGGCGTAATGGGTATGAGCTCCGCCCATAAGATAGCAGAACCTCTCGAAAAGGGAATACTAAGGGCAAGAAACGACGTCTACGTCTTTAAAGATGGCACAATAAGGTTCGATGCCACAGATGCTCCGATAACTCACTTCAAACCCAAGGAAATAGGTGTAAGCGTTGAGAAGCTGAGGGAGCTTGGCTATACCCATGACTTTGAAGGGAAGCCCCTTGTAAGCGATGAACAAATAGTTGAGCTCAAGGTTCAGGATATAATCCTCTCAAAAGAGGCTGGAAACTACCTTGTCAAGGTTGCTAAGTTTGTTGATGATTTGCTCGAAAAGTTCTACGGACTGCCGAGGTTCTACAACGTTGAGAAGATGGAAGATCTAATAGGACATCTCGTGATTGGTTTAGCCCCTCACACTTCAGCCGGAATTATTGGACGGATTATTGGGTTTGTTGACGCTCTTGTAGGCTATGCTCACCCGTATTATCACGCTGCAAAGAGGAGGAACTGCTTCCCCGGAGACACAAGAATAATGGTACAAATCAACGGAATTCCGCAGAGAATCACTCTGAAGGAGCTGTATGAATTATTCGAAGAGGAACATTACGAAAACATGACCTACGTGAAGAGAAAGCCAAAGGTCGGCATTAAAGTGTATTCCTTTGATCCCAAGGAAGGTAAAGTGGTTCTGACAGACATCGAGGACGTTATAAAAGCACCAGCCACCGACCACTTGATTCGCTTTGAGCTTGAGCTGGGAAGAAGCTTTGAGACAACCGTGGATCATCCAGTCCTTGTATACGAGAACGGAAAGTTCGTGGAAAAGAGAGCATTTGAGGTTAAGGAAGGGGACATGATAATTGCACCAAATACCGAACTTCCCGAAAATGAGATTGAATACTTTGACCTTCTTGAGGCATTTGCTACAGATGATTTCAAGAATTTGTGGAATAAAATAATGGTACGTGGGATTGCAAATTGGCTCTCTTCAATTGGAGCAAAAGTTAAATGGGACTATATAAGACGCGATTCCATTCCCTTGGCTGAGTTGATTAAAGTACTCCATGAGAAGGGACTCAAGTTTGAAGATGTTCCAGAATGTTACATCGGGTTCAAGCGAGATAAGGTCAAGATAAAACGCTTTATACCAATAACGTCCCTTATGAAAGTTCTTGGCTACTACCTCGCAGAAGGCTACGCGAGAAAAAGTGATAGTGTTTATCAGCTCAGCTTTTCAATTGCTGATAAAGAAGCAAGAGAAGACCTTAAAACAGCACTAAGAGAGGCTTTTGACGATGGCTTCGGAATATATGAAAGAAGAGAGAAAATTACAGTGAGCTCAAGAGTCTTATACCTCCTCTTTACTGAGGTTCTCAAAGCAGGAAGCAACGCTCACAACAAACGTGTTCCACCTATTGTATTCACCCTTCCAAAAGAAGTCGTGGCAGAGATGCTTAAGGCTTATTTTGAAGGTGATGGAAGTGCTCTAAAAACAGTGCCACGTGTCGTAGTTTATAGTGTGAACAAGACTCTCCTTGAGGACATTGAAACTTTATTGATATCCAAATTCAAGATAAGAGGGTATTACACTATTGACGAAAATGCAAACAGAGGGAACGCCCGGGCTAGAGTATATTATATTGAACGCGGTACCCAGCCTCCAGTTTCAAAAGTATATGCCCTTAACATCGCCGGTGGACATTACCACAGGTTCTTTGAAGAGATTGGCTTCGTGACTAAACGTAAGAACTTACCATACCAGCAGTATTCCTCAAGAAAGCCGAAAGGTGACAAGTACCTTCTTGGGAATGGGTGGGCAGTAAAAGTTAAACGTATTGAATATCGGAAACCAACTGAGGACTTTGTATTCTCTCTCAACGCTAAAAAATACCATAACGTGATAATTAACGAAAATATTGTAACACACCAATGTGACGGTGATGAAGATGCTGTTATGCTCCTTCTTGATGCTCTGCTCAATTTCTCGCGCTATTATCTCCCAGAGAAGCGTGGTGGAAAGATGGACGCTCCGCTGGTAGTTAC
>LGET01000143.1 GCA_001507935.1 Thermococcales archaeon 44_46 | reverse complement strand
GTTGTTCCAAAGTCTATTTTCCCGAATTCTTTGAACTGTTTTAACCGCTCGTAATTGATTTTATTCCAGATTACTGCAGTAGCTTGGGCTAGCTCAAGAAGAGTTTTTTCTTGCTCCTTTGAGGGCTGGAGTTTGAGTGTTACCGTTCTTTTCATTACTCCTCATTATTAATTTTACGCCTTTGGATTTAAAAATGTTTTTACTTTCCCACTAAAAGGGCTTGTTTATGGTTGGCTGTACCTCGCCCTTCAGGGCGAGGCTTGAGAAAGAAAAAGTCATAGTGTTTATCCTATGGTTTCTTGAGGGATTTTGGAAAGGTCTCTCAGAGTTAGTTAATGACCTTTTAGGAACCTCAAAAAAGTGAAGCAAGAAGGGCGAGCCCTTTTAATTCTAGGGCTTAACTTCTTTAACTCCCCTTATAATGCTCTCAAGCCTTTTTCTGGCCTCTTCCAGAGAGCCTGCCTTTTCTATCGCTGTCCCGGTAACTATTATATCCGCACCGCTCTGGGCGACTTCCTTCGCATCCTCATAGCTCCTTATGCCTCCACCTACTATGAGAGGTATGTCTATAACGCTCTTTACGGTTTTTATCATCTCATTCGGAACATGCTCCGGAGCACCGCTTCCCGCCTCAAGGTAAACGAGCCTCATCCCCATATACTGGCCAGCTAGGGCGTAAGCGGCGGCTATCTTTGGCTTGTGCCTTGGAATTGGCTTGGCATCACTAACCCACCCAACAGTTTCACCAGGCTCTATTATGAGATAAGCCATTGGTATGGGCTCAATCCCGTAGCGCTTTACTGTAAAAGCTCCAAGCGCCTGGGCACCAGTAATGAAAAAGGGATTCCGCGAATTGAGGAGGCTCATAAAGAATATTGCATCTGCATATTTGCTTATCCCCCCATGAGAACCAGGGAAAAGTATCACAGGTAAGCTGGAGCTCTCTTTTATTGACTTAACGACCTCATCAAGAATTTCTCCCTCTGCTCCTGTGGAGCCACCTACCATTATTGCGTCCACACCGAGTTCCTCACTCATTTTGGCAAGTTTCCCGGCAGTTTCAGGAGAAACATCATCCGGGTCTAGGAGAACAAAGTGAAGTTTTTCTTTCTCGAGCTTCTCATGAATGTATGATTCAACCTTCCCCATTCTCAGCATTCTCTTCCCTCCAGTTCATAATATCTTCGTAACTTTTAACTCTTTTCCACCTGGGGCCTCTTGAGTTTAAGATGTTACATATTGTTCCATCCGGAGGAATTGCAGAGTAATATAAATTCGTTTTTACCCCAACATCACTTGCCCCAAAGCCTTCAATCCCTTTAAAAACTTCCCCCACAGTACGGGAGAGTTCTTCTTCAAGTCTTTCCTCGCTGGGTATTAGATAAGCACTCAAAAGCCGTGCTTTTTGAAGAAGAAAATCAATATGCCAGTGAAGACGTTTTTTCTTTTTGAAATGTCTTGCAACTCTTTTTTCAAGGGAGTTCATTGCAGAGCCAACGTAAATGTAGTATCCTTTCTTCAAACGAAACTCCCGGGCTTTTGTTCTTATGTTTGCATCTCTTTCCAGATAGATTACAAGAAGATAGGAGCCCTTCATGTTTAGAACTCTGCAAGAGAATATATAAGGGCTTTGCAAGGGCAAGGCAACAAAGTATATAAAGCAACTATTGGAACAAAAATCTGAAAGAGGTGCCCAAGATGGTGGATAAAAAGAAAAAACGTCCCATTGATGAATTTCCATGGCAGGAGTATGATAAGGAAGAATTTAAGGAGAAATACCCTCACCTAGCTAAGGAACTTGAAGAAGAACCCGGCCTTGTTATCGAAGGCTATAGAGTGGAAGAGGAAGAAGAGGAAGAATTGATGGATTTTTCCGGGTACAATCCTACGGTTATTGACTTCATAAGAAGATGCGAGACCGATGAGGAAGCTTTGGAAATTATTAACTGGATGGAAGAGCATGGCGAGATAACCCCCGAGCTGGCCAAAGAACTCAGAATAAAGCTCGTGAAAGAAGGTGTAAGAAGTTTTGGAAGCAAAAAAGAATGGGGATGGTACGAAAAGCACGGAAGACGTTAGATATTTCCAATTCTCTGGAGCACCATACCCTCTATTCTTATTGGCTCCATTCTCCTTGCCTGAATTATTGCCTGGTCAAGCCTAACTTCGCTCTCTGCGTGTATTGTAAAGAGTGGGTCCCCTTCCTTAACTTTTTCTCCAACTTTAACGTGGAACAAAATTCCGGCCCCTTTGTCTTCCGGTGCCCCAGCAGCCCTTGCTATTGTCGTTATCGCTTTGTTGTCGATCTTTGTTACGTATCCAGAGGTTTGAGCTACGAAGGTGTAGGTTTTGTCACCTATTGGAATGTCCTCGGGCTTTATATTTGGATCTCCGCCCTGTTCGGCTATTATCTCCTTCAGCTTTTCGTATGCTTTTCCGCTTTCGAGGATTTCTTTTGCCATCTTTTTACCCATCCCTGCCGGTGCCACTCCACCCATCTCAAGCAGAATTCCTGCCAAGCCTGTGGCCTTCTCCACCAGGCTTCCCGGACCTTTACCTGTCATTAAGGTCTCTAGGGCCTCTTTGGCCTCAAGTGCAGGGCCAACGGTATGTCCTATAGGCTGACCACCATAAGTAATTGCCGCTTCCACGTATTGCCCAAGCCTCTTTCCAAGTTCTATGAAGTCTTTTGCAAGAGACCTCGCTTCTTCTATGGTCTCGACCTTTACCCCCTCTCCCGTTGGTATGTCTATGAGAACGTATTGGGAACCCATGGCGTACTTCTTTGACATTATGCTCGCAAGCATAAGCCCCCTGGGGTCAATGCTTAGGGCCCTTTCGGCTTTAATCGTTAGGTCGTCAGCGGGGGCTAAGTTAAGGGCTCCGCCCCACACTAAACAGGCACCTATCTTTTCCACAATCCTCTTTATTTCATCCAATGAGAAAGTCACTGGAGCGAGGACTTCTACCACGTCAGCGGTTCCAGCGGCGCTTGTTATCGCCCTTGATGAGGTTTTTGGAATTGTCAATCCGGCTGCAGCAACAATTGGAACCACAAGCACGTTTGTTTTGTTTCCAGGAACCCCACCTATGCTGTGGACGTCCATAATTGGTTTTCTATCTATATCCAGCATGTCTCCAGTCTCTGCCATTGCTACTGTGAACCAGGCAATCTCGTCCATATCAAGCCCATTTATCTCGAGCGCAGTCACAAAAGAACTTATCTCTATGTCCCTGAGCTTCCTGTCGACAATGTCTTTCACAATAGATTCTATTTC
The DNA here is from genome assembly GCA_001507935.1 of Thermococcales archaeon 44_46. GTDB lineage: Archaea > Methanobacteriota_B > Thermococci > Thermococcales > Thermococcaceae > Thermococcus_A. Next base: position 1,156 of record LGET01000143.1, on the reverse strand, counting down.
AACCTTCTTAAGCTTTTGACCGTTCATCTTTTTCTTAATGTACCTCACACTTTCAGGAGTTCCTGCGGGAACTACGTTTACCATTTCTCCTTCAGAAAAGGAATAAGTGCCCATTATGTCCTTTATAATCCCTATTTCTCCCGGCTGAACCATGTTGCTTATAACCACATCTCCGTATATCGTCCTTTTTGCGGTTTCTATCTTGATTAAATCCTCCGGGTGGAGTTTTGCTTTCTTGGCATCTTCCTCGTTGATTACTACCATAAATCTGCCTGTCTCTACGTCAAGAATTTTCACTTTTGCCCTCATGTTTTCACCCCCCGAATGAGCGGGGATTTAACAATATTACCCGAGAATACTTAAGTTTTTCCTTAAGGCCAAAAGAATTTAAAGGGCAGAAAAGGTCATAGGTTTCGTATTTCCTCTTCCAGAGATTCCTCAAGAGCTTTTTCCCATTCCTCAACATCGAAATCGACTAATTCTGACTCTAGTTCTTCTTTTAGGTGGGTGACTCTCCTCTTTAAAGTATTCCTCGTTTCTGGGTCATAAACAGCGCGAGTTGAAGCTCTCCTCTCCGCTATATAGAGCGCTGCCAGTATTATATTTGTAGCTAGGAGAATAACAACCAAAAAAGTAAGTGGGCTCATCTCCTTTCTCCCCCAAACAGAGCTTTAAATACCCTCTTTATCGGATTTTCCGGTTCCGGAGGTGCATACCTAACCCCTGCAAGCTTCGCAGCGAGCTGCTTATAAGCTATCGCTCCCGGGGACGTTGGATTTTTGATAACAAGGGGGATTCCATAGGCACTGGCCCTTTTTACTTCTGGGTCTTCGGGTATTACTGCAAGCACCGGAACTTCCAAGATGGCCTCGATTTCCTCTCTGGTTAGTTCTGTTTTTTCATTTGTTACCCTGTTTAGAACAGTTCCCAAGGGGGGAGTTCCAAGCTTTTCTGCCACAAGTTTCGTTTTAAGGGAGTCTGTGATCGCAGAAATCTCCGGATTTGTTACCAAAATAAGTTCTTTTCCTATAAGCAGGGCGGTAATTGAAGTCATCTCCAGACCAGCAGGGGCATCGATTAAAACAAAATCTGCCATTGATGATATCTCTCTTATGAGCTCCTTCAGCTTTTCCGGGTTCTTTACCTTCTTTATTTT
>LGET01000142.1 GCA_001507935.1 Thermococcales archaeon 44_46 | reverse complement strand
GCCTTCTATCCAAGGCCAGTATGGTACAGAACACTTGACGCTCCAACCAACGAGTTCAAGGAAATGCCAGGTGGAGAAGACGAGCCAGATGAGAGAAACCCAATGCTTGGATGGAGAGGAATTAGGAGAAGCCTTGACCAGCCAGAACTACTCAAGGCCGAGTTTAAGGCTATTAAGAAGGTCGTCGAGGAAGGTTACAACAACATTGGCGTCATGCTTCCACTTGTGGGCCACCCAGAGCAGATCAGGAAGGCTAAGGAAATTGCTCTCGAGGTCGGTCTCGTTCCACACAAGGACGTCGAATGGGGTGTTATGATAGAGGTTCCAGCAGCAGCTCTCATCATAGAAGAGCTCGTTAAGGAGGGCATCGACTTCATAAGCTTCGGTACAAACGACCTTACCCAGTACACCCTTGCTATCGATAGAGACAACGACAGAATAGCTTACCTCTACGATGAGACCCACCCAGCAGTGCTCAAACTCATCAAGCATGTCATTAAGGTCTGTAAGAAGCACGGAGTTGAGACCAGCATCTGTGGACAAGCTGGAAGTGATCCAAAGATGGCTAAGATACTCGTAAGGCTTGGCATTGACAGCATCTCAGCCAACCCAGATGCAGTAGAGCTCATCAGAAAGGTTGTTGCTCAAGAAGAGCAGAAGATTATCTTCGAGGCAGCCAGAAAGAAGCTCTTTGGAGAAGAGGACGAGCTCGAGTTCTGAGCTCTTTACCCTCTTTTCTTCTTAGATTAATCTTTTATTTCTGAAAGACCTATTCTACGGATAATTTATCCATAATAAGCTTTTTATAGTAACGTTTCGATTTTCATTTAAGCACAAAGTGATCACTTTTGAACAGAATTAAGATATGCAATGATCAATGATATCTCACTAAGGTGGCCTATATGGACGGAGAGAAGATTCAAGCAATGAGGCAGGAGATAGTAGAGGGCAACATAGAGAAAACAATGCTGAAGCTAGCCTATCCTTTAATAATCAACAACATGGTTCAAGTTCTTTATAACCTCACAGATACTTTTTGGCTGGGGAGATTGGGTACGGAAGAACTCTCCGCCCCAGGGACGGCTTGGCCTCTCGTGTGGTTTTTTATGAGCATTGGAATGGGCTTTGCGACTGCGGGCTTTGCCTTTGTGAGCCAATATATTGGGGCTAGGGATTACGAGAAGGCTAATAGAGCTGCTGGAGCGCTGTATTCCTTGATGATGTTCTTTGCTATATTTGTGGCAGTTTTTGGACTTTTGATCGCACCTTTCGCCCTTAAGTTCATGAAGGTCACGCCTGAGGTTTATCCTTTTGCCTTGAACTATATTAGAGTGATTTTCATAGGTATACCCTTCTCCTTTACTTTGTTTGCATTTAACTTCCTTCTCAGGGCAGTTGGGGATACAAAAACTCCTGTGAAAATCAACATGTTCACTGTTTTCCTTAACATTATTTTAGACCCCCTCTTGATTTTTGGTTGGTTGGGGTTTCCGAGGCTTGGAGTTATAGGGGCTGCAGTGGCAACAATGTTTTCAAATAGTGTTGGTTCTTTGATTGGAGGATATCTACTGTTTAAGGGGAGAACTGGAATTCATCTTACTTTAGAGAACCTCAAGCCAGAGTGGGATTTCTATGCCAGAATTTTCAGAGTGGGACTGCCCTCAAGTGTGGGCTTTTCTACGGATGCCTTTGGCTTTGTTGTGCTTACGAGGATAATCTACATCTATGGAACCGTCGCCTTCGCTACCTATACCATAGGAAACCGTCTTACAAATTTTATGTTCGCTATAGCTAACGGAATAAGCCAAGCAATGGGAACCATGGTGGGCCAGAACGTTGGTGCCGAGAAATATGAGAGGGCAAAGAAAATAGCAGAGAGAGCCATGCTGACCAATTTAATTGTCTTAACTGTTGGAACTGCTATAGTGGTAGCGTTCAGAGCCCAAATATTTGGATTTTTCGTGAAGGATGAAAGAGTTTTAGCGGAAAGTGCTAAGTTTGTTAGGTATTTTGCATTTTCCTTGCCGTTTTTTGGCATTTTTTCCGCTGTAAGCAACGTATTTCAGAGCTCTGGACATACTAAAAAGAGCATGATACTTGGCATGGTAAGGTTGTGGGTACTTAGAATCCCCCTTGCATACAGCCTCGGAAAGTTTATGGCAGATACAACTGGAGTATGGCTTGGAATGGGCTTAAGTAACTTTCTGGCGGCATTAATTGGCTTTGCTTGGTTCCTTAGGGGGAGCTGGATGAAGCGGATAATAGACCATTAATCTTATATATTAACGCTTCGATATGTATTTTACCATGGCTAGAGTAGAAGAGATGAGAGCAGAAATTCTGGAAGGAAATATTGAGAAAACTCTCTTCAAGTTATCTTGGCCTTTAATCCTTAATAACCTTGTTCATGTACTCTACAATATAACCGATACTTTCTGGCTTGGAAAAATTGGAAGAGAAGCTCTTTCTGCTCCAGGTGTTTCTTGGCCTTTAATTGGAACTCTAATGAACCTCGGCCAAGGATTTGCCGTTGCTGGTTTCGCTTTTGTTGGTCAGTACATAGGGGCAAAGTTGTATGATAGAGCTAATAGGGCCGCTGGTGCATTATATTCTCTGGTTCTATTTTTTGCATCCTTAACAGCGTTTATAGGGTTTCTTATAACCCCCAAAGCCTTGGAATTTATGAAGGTTACTCCAAATGTTTATCCCTATGCCCTCACATATGTTAGAATAGTCTTCTTGGGACTTCCTTTTTCTTTTATGGGCTTTGCGTTTAGTGCCCTGATGAGGGCCACTGGAGATACAAGAACTCCAGTGAAAATCAACATGTTTACGGTATTCCTGAATGTAATTCTTGATCCTATCTTGATATTTGGTCTTTTTGGGCTTCCTAGACTTGATGTTACCGGAGCTGCTGTGGCGACTGTTTTCTCAAATACCCTCGGTTCTATAATTGGAGCATACCTTCTCTTTAGTGGAAAAGCTCCCATCCATCTAAAGTCAAGGGAGCTTAAGCCAGATTTTGAATTCTACAAGCGCATTTTCAAGGTAGGGTTGCCCTCTGGAATAGGCCAATCTGCGAACAGTTTTGGCTTTGTCGTGCTTACTAGAATAATATTTGGGTTTGGGGATGTTACTTACGCTGCTTATACTATAACGACACGCTTAGTGAACTTTCTTACCAGCATTTCTAGGGGGATAAGTATGGCGATGGGAACGATGATCGCCCAGAATGTTGGTGCTGAGAAATATGAGAGGGCAAAGAAGATTGCAGAGAGAACTATGATCATCAACATCCTAATAGCTACAAGTGCAGTTGTGATTATAGGGATTCTGAGAGTTCCAATATTTAGGGTTTTTCTCAATGATGATGAGGTAATAAAGGAAAGTGCCGTCGTTTGGAAGTATTTCCTCACTTCTGTTCCCTTCTTCAACGGCATTTTTGTTGTGGTAAACAATGTGTTTAGGGCATCTGGGCATACTAAGAAAAGCATGACGTTGGGAATTCTACGGCTTTGGGGGTTGAGGATTCCGCTTAGCTATATTTTGGGTTATATCCTGTTGGGATCTTCCATAGGCGTTTTTCTGGGCATGGGTCTTAGTAACATTATCGCTGGAATATTTGCTTTTATCTGGTTCCTTAAAGGAAGCTGGATGAAGAGGATTATAGATGAGGGTTGAGGCGCCAAAATATTTATATGGTGAGAATTCTATATAGATTGGGTGTTTGGTATGGAGTTCAGGAAGATACAGTTTACTGGACGGAGCTCATACATAATCTCGCTTCCAAAAAAGTGGGTTAAGGAAAATAACCTGAAGCAGGGGGATGTCGTCCCGATAGTGATCAATCCCGATGGGTCTTTGTTAATACTTCCCAAGGAACCCAAAGAAGTTAGCGAGAGCAAGGAGCTTGTAATTTCTAAGGATATTTCACCAGACATGGCGGTTAGGCTTCTGATTTCTGCCTACATACAAGGGTATGACGTTATTGATGTAAAATTTACAGAGGACATGCCTCTATATAAGGTAAAGATACGGGGGACAATCCAGAACCTTCCGGGATTGGAAATAATCTTGGAGGAACCCCTTAGGATTACGAGCAAAAGCCTATTGGCGGATGAGGAGGTAAACTTAAAGGAGATAATAGAAAGACTGACTTCTATCTTAATTTCAATGATAGAGGACTTAATGCTTATAAGTGAATTCGAAAAGAAAGAAGTTCTCAGAGATATCAACGGGCTGGAAAACGAACTGGATCGCTTTTATTTCCTAACGCTGAGAGCGGTAAACAAAATACTCTCAGGGGGCAGCATAGTAAAGGATGGAGGACTAATAAAGAGGAATTTTGACCTTTTAGGGGTTCTCTTTATAGTACGCAATATTGAAAGAATAGGCGATCACATGGTTAGAATAGCTGAAAACTTTGATCCTGATTTGGATATTTCGTACTTGAGGGAGATAATCCAAAAGGTTATAGATCAAATAATCCAAAAAGA
>LGET01000141.1 GCA_001507935.1 Thermococcales archaeon 44_46 | reverse complement strand
GTGGAATGTACGGTTTTAGCCCATAACGCAAGGAATAGAAGGCTCGATAGAATAAAAATCCCCCAGAACGCGTTGGATGTCCTTGCACAGCACCTTCTTGGCATGGCTCTTGAAAGGGTCTGGGATATAAAGGAAGCATATTCCCTTGTTAGAAGGGCTTATCCATACCGCAACCTGAGTTTTGATGACTTTATGAGCGTTTTACGTTATCTTGCGGGAGAATATGCGGGCTTGGAGGAGAAGAATGTTTACGCAAAAATCTGGCTCGATGAGGAGGAAGGAAAGTTCGGCAAAAGAGGCAAAATGACGAGGGCGATCTACTATATGAACACCGGAACAATTCCGGATGAGGCAAAGATAGAAGTGTACACCCTTGATAAGAAGTTCATAGGAACCGTTGAGGAAGAGTTCGCCGAAAGGCTGATGCCCGGTGATATATTTGTTCTAGCTGGCAAGACGTATGAGTTCAGGAAATCACGGGGCAATAGAATATACGTTGTGCCGAAAGAAGGTGCAAAGCCCACTATTCCGGCATGGTTTTCTGAGATGCTGCCACTAAGCTTTGACTTAGCTTTGGACGTTCAGAGGTTTAGACGAGAAGTTAAAGGACTTTTAAACAACAGAAGGGCTAGGAGGTTCCTCATGAAAAAGTATCAAATCGATGAAAAAGCCGCAAAGGCAATTTTGGGGTATTTTAGGGAGCAGGAGAAGTATTCCACAATTCCAGATGATGAGGTTCTTTTAGTTGAAGAGGTCTTTGACGAGAAAAGGGTTAAGTACTTTTTCCACACGCTGATAGGAAGGAGGGCTAATGAAGCCATTAGCAGGGTCTTTGCATACCTCATCAGCAAAAAGAAGAAAACAAACGTGGGAATGGCAATAAGCGACAACGGATTCGTGCTGATACTCCCCAAGGAAAAGTCTCTAAGCGAAGAGGAAATTAAGGGACTGTTTCAGGTTGAGGACTTGAGGGAGACTTTAAAGAGGGCATTGGACAACACGGAGCTTTTGAAGAGAAGGTTTAGACACGTTGCCAACAGGGGATTGCTTATTCTCAGGAGGTACATGGGGAGGAAGAAGAGCCTGAGCCGGCAGCAGCTGAATGCGCAGACCCTGTTAAGGCTTCTCAAGAAGAACTATCCTGATTTTCCTCTGCTCAGAGAGGTCTACCGCGAGATAATGGAAGACAAAATGGACATAGAAAACGCGGAGCTCTTTTTGAGCTGGGTGAAAGAGGGGAAGATAAAAATTATCATTGAACACAACGAGCTTCCGAGTCCCTTTGCGTTCAACCTTGAGGTAATCGGAGCGAGCGACGTTGTCCTCATGGAGGATAGACGAGAACTAATCAAGCAGCTGCACAGCAAGATTATGAAGCTGATAGGTGAAAAACAAATAAAAGAAGAGTCCAAAAACGCCTAGGCTCTAAACTTTAGTGCCTAATGTCTTGACAACGAAAGCGAGCAGGTCTGTCAGTTCTTTAATCCTCGTCTCTGGCGAGGCTCCCATGTGTCCGCTCTTTGTTTCCACCCTGAGGTAAACTGGAGCCCCGAGGTCTTTGAGCTTCTTTGCGAACTTGAGCGCATGTGCCGGGTGAACCCTGTCATCATGTAGCCCGGTGTAAATCAGTGTCGGCGGATACTTTTGGGGTTTGACGTTGTGGTAAGGAGAGTACTTGAGGAGGAATTCCCTGTCCTTGGGATCATCTGGATTTCCATACTCCGGAATCCACACACTTCCGATGTAGAGCTTATGGAAGCGAAGCATGTCTATAACGGGGTAGCCTATTAAAGCAGCGTCCATAACGTCCGGTCTCTGGACTAAAACTGCCGAAACCAGAAGCCCACCGTTGCTTCTTCCCCAGGCGGCGACCTTATAACCCTCTTTTTTGAGCTTCTCGAGGACTGCAATAAAGTCGTCAAAGACGTTCTGTTTGTTTTCCCTCATTCCAGCCCTGTGCCATTCCTCGCCGTATTCACTTCCTCCCCTGAGGTTTGCCATCGCGAAAGTTCCGCCCCGCTTTATGAACGGTATCGCATGTGGGAAGAACCTCGGCTTCAGAGCGATGTTAAAGCCACCGTATCCGAAGACCCATGCCTTCTTTTCGTCCTTTTCTCCTTTTACGGTGAAGTAGTGCACCTTTGTTCCGTCCTTTGAGGTTGCAAAGTCTTCGCCCACCTTAAAGCTGCCCTCAACTTTGACCTCATCTATCAGTTCGAGTTTTTCCTTGAAGAGGTAGAGGCGGTAGGGAATTGTAAAGCTCTCATACCTCAATATCGCTTTTTCTCCGTCGGTGTCGAGGGGGTGAACCTGCCCGGGCATGTCAAATTTAATCTCCTCAATAAGCTCTCCGTCGAGTGTGAAGACCCTCAGCAGTGAAGATGCGTGCACCAGATAACCTGCGAGAATCTTGTCTCCGACGATTATTGCCCATTCCAGAGGGAAGTCGCCTTCCGGGATAACCTCTTTTACGTTCCCGTTTTCAATGGCAATTACCTTGCCAAGTCCCTTTCCTTCCCTTGTGTAGATGTAGAGCCTTCCATCCACGTAGTCAATTGGATATGCTGGAACCTCGCTTGAATACACCTTTCTCCACTTTTCCGGCTCCTCGAGGGGACCAAAGTAAATCTCGCCCTTGTTCCACCCAAACGAGAGAGTTATCATTGCATAGTTACCACAGCTGCTCTTGTGGAGGCTCATAAAGTATCCTGAGCTTAACCCTTCTCCAAAGACCATTCTCTCTTCTCCGCCTTTTTTGAGGAAAATTCTCTCCGCAGGGGTATCAACTCCGTCTGGTGTCTTCCCCTTTCTATAGAAGCGTGCAAAATAGTAGCCGTCATCAAGGAAAACGATGTTCCAGAGTGATGGTTTTATCTCTTCAATTACCTCGCCTTTCTCTAGGTCAATTATCCTTGTAATGCCCTCATCGGCCCCGCCTATTGAAAAGCTGTACGCTAATCTTTTTCCTTCTCTGTCTACAGTGAAGCTTTGCAGGAGAATTTCATCCTTAAGCTCCTCTTCAAGCTTCTTGGAATCAACTATAACTTCGTTTGTTTCGAGAATTTTTATAATCTGCCTGCCCTTCTCGTTTACCCTCACAAACGTTCCTCTATCTGTTATGCGTGCCTCTACAACGTTCGGGAGGTAATAGTAGTTCCTAACCTCTTCAATTAACTTATCCGGGAGGTCTCCAAGAAATTCTCTAAACCGGGCGTTTTCTTCGCTTATGAATTCTATCACTCTTTCATCGTTTAAGTTTTCCATCCACATATATGGGTCTTCCATAGTCATCACCGCTCAGATATATGCCTCAACGTTATTAAACGTATTGTTTCGCTCAACACTTAAATATCCTATTGCCTAAATATCTTGGGTGGTTGAATGATAATCCGGGGAAAAGTTGTCGGCAGTGAGGTTCCTAGGTTCAAGCACAGGTGGTTTGGGATTCTTGAGGTAGAAGCGGAGGAGAGATATAAGCTCTACATGAGCGGTATTGCTCAATGGTTTGTAACGGGGGATGAAGTGGAAATACACGTCAAGAACAAGCCCAAAAAAGACAATGTGCTTGACTTTGACGATTATGAGCTCTACAAGTTTTACGAAGGGGACAAAATAAAGGTCTGGCCCCTGTGGGAAAAGGAGTACGAAGCAAAGCGCTTTTCTCCCCTGACTGGAGAGCTTCTCTATACTTACAAAATCCGGGCGAGGGAAGCTACTTATGAGAGAGACTTTGAGGCAATAGCGGAGCTTGAGCAGTATCACTACGCATCACAAAAGGAGAAGGTTGCCCTATGGAGGTGTGAGAACAATCATATCTTCGAGGCAAACACGAAGCAACCCTGCCCGGTATGCGGAAGTGAAGACGTTCATATCCTTGAGATTAAGGGTTCCACTCCAGCATCGCGGTTTTTGCTCCTTGAGCTTGAAAACCGGGAGGAATATGAGCCCAGAATATTGGCATACGTTAGAGTTGACCCACCTATTCCACTGATGCACCGTCGCTTGCCTGATGGGAGGATAGAGAAGAACATACGGGAGAAAGTTTTTCCTGAGGAGTGGTTTAAACCCTCTTTCTGGCCGGAGAGAATCATGAAGGAGCTCTATGAGGAACTGAAGAAAAAGCATACAAAAAAGATTGCACGTCACTTGCTGTGGGAAAAGGCTAAGTGGCAGGCTTTGAGGGAGAGCAACACCGCAGGAGCCAGAATAGCGAGGGTTGTTGTCCATCCCGACTACAGAAGCGATGGACTTGGACAGCTCAGCGTTAAAGCTGCCCTCGAGTGGATAAGCGAAAGAAGAATTCCCGAGATGAGAAAGAGAAAACACATTGTCGAGACTATAGCCCAGATGGCCCGCTTCAATCCGTTTTTTGAGAAAGTGGGGTTTAAGTTCCTCTGGGAAACCGCAAGCGGAAGACCCGTGCTCTTCTATCCCCTAACAGAGGAAGCAAAAGAATATATCGAAAGGTTCCTCAAAGAAGACCCATATGCTCCCAAGGATGGGAGGCTGTGGAGGCCGAGCTATGGAAAGGTTGAGCCTTTGAAGGGGTCGATAGTGTTTAAAA
>LGET01000140.1 GCA_001507935.1 Thermococcales archaeon 44_46 | reverse complement strand
GGCGATTTTTCCTCTAAACTCCTCAAAGAGTAATTAGAAGGCCCGAATCTTATAAACTTTTCTTCAAAGGGTCAATAAAACTCCCCTCAAAAAGCTCAAATTCGAGCTTCCAGAAAAAACTTTAAAGCTCTAGCCTACTTAAAGCTCCTCCTTTTTCCCCATGCCCAACTTTGTTCATAAGACTTCCAGGGGCAAAATAGGAGCTTAAATCAAAAATAACCCAATAAAACCGCCTTAAACTAAAAATGGTTAAATTTCCACGAGGAGAGAATACCAAAGAAGCCCTAAGAAGCCTCAACTCAAAACTTCGAAAAAATTTCGTTACAAAACTCTCAAAAACTTGTAACTCTTTGTAAGATAGTAACCTTCAGTTACTAAAGACTTCCAGAGCATTCCTAGAGCCTTAAACTCAAAATTAATCCTTCAGAAAGCAGAAAAACCAAAAAGAGAGAATCCAAACATGATACAAGACTATTGGATAAGCATTTTGAGTTTTCTTAATACAATCTCTGGGCTCTCCCCAAATATTAGGATCATTGCCTCCCTGCCCCAATCCCCGAGGTGGTAAATTATGTCAGGTTTGCTGTTTACCCTTTCAATTGCAGTTCGTATTCCCCACGGAATAGTGCTTCCTTCTTTGGCTTTTATTCCCTCTGGCTCCTCTCTTCTGTCGTAGAATGAAACTCTAAGCCCCAACTCGGAGGCTTTCTTAATCAGCCCCTTGCTGTATTTTAAGTTTAATGCGCTTCTTGTTTCGGGGAAGAATTCCATAAAGGTTAGAACCGCCCTTGCTATGTGGTCTGAGGCTCCAAATTCCACGTCGCCCACAGGCTTTACAGCACTTCCAAACTTTACTATCCTTCCTTTGACTCCGGCAACATCATCTTTGCTCCTTGCATACAGCCTGGGCAGTGCGTAGACAAAGTTCATGCCCACCTCCGGAACGTGTTGAGGAAGATTTTCAATCGCTACAAGTTCCTTAATGGCATTCCTTAGAGCTTCATAAACCCTCCATTTTTCAGCAGGAATCTCTATCCAGGCGTTCTGGTTAACGGGGCAGTGTCCGTGACCTATCTTTGCTCCATAGTAGATTCCCATCGTTATGAACTCCTTTGCAATTCTAACTGCCTCCTCAAGCTCTTTTCCCTTGGCTAGATTTGCCGTTATTGCTGCAGAAAAAGAACATCCTGTGCCGTGGGTACAGCCGTCAACAAACGGTGCCCTGTACTCTTTGAACTCACCGTGGAAGTATAGCACGTCAACAGCTTCGCTCAGTCCAAGATGCCCACCCTTGACTATTGCCCCTTCAGCTCCAAGCTCCTCCACTATGATTTTTGCAGCCTTTCTTGCGTCTTCAAGGCTCTTAATCTTCATTCCGCTCAGCTTTTCGGCTTCCGGCTTGTTGGGAGTTACAACCTTTGCGAGAGGGATGATCTTCTCGATAAGGGCATCCATTGCATCTTCTCTCAGCAGAGGTGCTCCGCTCTTGGCTATCATCACTGGATCAACCACCAGTGGAAAGTCATACTTCCTCACAGTCTTTGCGACAGCCTTGATGATCTCCGCATTGCTCAGCATTCCGGTCTTTGCTGCATCAACTCCTATGTCATCGGCAACCGCTTCTATCTGCTTTGCAACAACTTCTGGTGCAACATCATATATCGCCCTTACTTCTTGGGTGTTTTGGGCTGTTACTGAGGTTATTGCAACCAAGCCATGAACACCAAAGGCAGAGAAGGTCTTTAAGTCTGCCTCTATCCCCGCCCCACCTCCACTATCGCTCCCCGCAATTGTCAAGGCTTTTCTAATCATTACACCACCCCATTTCCAGCATTCTCAATTTTCATCCAAGTACCTCCTCTATGATCTTCCTCATTTCTTCCGTGGCCTTCTTTACATTCTCAGCTCCCATTATCGCGGAAATTACTGCAACTCCATCGACGCCGGTTTTGAGGACTTCCTTAACGTTTTCGTGGTTTATACCCCCTATAGCCACAACGGGAATTTTCACCGACTCCACTATTCTCCTAAGCCCCTCTATGCCGATAACTCTGACATCTTTCTTTGTGGATGTGGGAAAGACTGAACCTGCCCCTAAGTAGTCGGCCCCTTCTTTTTCCGCGTGCAGAGCTTCCTCCAAACTGTAAACCGAAGCCCCAATAACCAAATTCGGCGCTATATCTCTAGCCAGGGAAATGGGCATATCTTCTGGACCTAATTGAACTCCGTCTGCATTTGTTGCCAACGCTACATCTAATCGGTCATCCACAAAGTAAAGGGCGCCATATTCTTTTGTTAGCTCTCTAATCTCTTTGCCAATCTTTATCATTTCCCTTGTTGGAGCATTTTTTATTCTTAGCTGAATTGAAGTTGCACCACCTTCTAAAGCTTCTTTGACACTTTCTACTTCCGGTTTTAGCCTTCTGTCGGTAATAACATACAGCTTTAGTTTTCTCCTAAAGTTCAACTTCCCTCACCTTCGCCCTCTCTTTTATGAGCGCCCCATCAATCCTGTAGAGCCAGTCGTAGAGCTTCATGTGAAAGCTTCCCGGATATGGGGACTCTTCAACAGCTTTCTCAGCAGCGATTTCAAATGTTGTGAGCCCCGCTATAGTGGCTTTCAAAGGTTCTTCAACTGCTAAAAATGCTCCTATTATTGCTGTAGCCATGCACCCGGTTCCCGTAACCCTTCCGAGCATAGAGGTTCCGTTTTCTATGGCATAAGTTCTCTCGCCATCACTCACGTAGTCCACAGCACCGGTAACCGCTACCACCGTTCCGAACTTTTCAGCCGCTTTCTTGGCTAGGTCTTTCGCGGCATCTTTATCATAAACTGCTGAATCCACGCCCCTAGTTTTGCCATGCTTGCCAAGAAGGGCGGCTATCTCACCGAAGTTGCCCCTCACCACGCTTATATCCCCTAATTCCAGCAGGTTTAGAGAGGTCTTTGTCCTCAGCTTTGTTGCCCCAGCACCGACGGGATCAAGAACTACTGGCTTTTTGAGCTCTTTGGCAACCTCAACGGCTTTAAGCATGGAATATATTTTGTGCTCATCAAGGGTTCCAATGTTTATTACGAGTGCATCAGCTAAGCTGACCATCTCTTCGAGCTCCTCTATCGCATGGGCCATGACGGGTGAAGCTCCTACTGCAAGGAGAGCATTTGCGGTGGTGTTCATCACAACATAGTTCGTGATGTTGTGCACCAGTGGCCTTTTTTCTCTTAATTTTTCAAGTGCTTCGCCGATCCACTCCATCTTCACCACCTCTCAAGCAAGTAGTAAATGGTGCTCACAAGAAGAAACGTTGGAATACTTGAGCCGAGCCTGAAGCCAAGTTCACTTAAAATCGGAATGTGAAGCCCAAAGAGGCCTTCCACAGCCAGCCCCATATAGAATGCAAACCCTATCGCCCAGATTGCTACTGCCTTTAAGTTGTATCCAGCAAATGGGCCGTTTTCATCGAGCAGCTCCTCTGGAGTATAGGTCTTTCTGACTAGGAAGTAGTCTGTTATCATTATTGCAGCTAGAGACACGAACGCTCCACCTATGAGAAGCAAGAAGCTTTCATACTGCTCCATTGGGAAAACAAGGGCTAATAGAGTCCCAAGGAAACCAACTAGGAGTACCTGTTTCTTTGCGTCCGCTTTCGGTGAGATGTTCTTGTAGGTTATTGCGGCTGAGTAAACGTCGAGGAACGTTGTGGTGACCGTGGAGAAAATAATTACCAGCATGGCCGGAATTCCAATGCCGTAGGCGGCTATGATTTTAATGGGGTCTCCTTCGCCGATTGCCATGTTTGTCAAAGCCCCAACAAAGTAGAACAGGCTTGAGGACACAAAGTAGCCTAAATAGGTGCCCCAAAATGCTGAGCCCTTACCTTTGGCGAACCTCGAATAGTCTGCTATTAGTGGCGCCCAAGAAAGAGGCATTGCTATTACCAAGTCCAGCGCTAGCATAATGCCTATTTCTCCAGTTCCGGGCTTGGAAAGGAGCTCACCTAAGGGGAACCTCTTGAGTGTAACGTAGGTAAGCCACAGGCTCAATGCAAGCAAAAGCAGAGCTGCTATTTTTTCGAGCTTTTCCCAGTTTTTTGGACCAATATATGTCCATCCTGTAACGAGGATGCCCAGGAGAATTACCCAGAGGGCATAGCTCTCAAAACCGAGGACTTTTGATACTGCATTCATGGCGTTTGCTCCAACTATGAGCATTATTGCTGTCCACCCTATAAGCTGGAGGTAGTTCAAGAGTGACGGTAAAATCGAACCTTTGATTCCGAGAGGAGCCCTAGAGAGCACCATAGTTGGTAGTCCAGTTTCCTCACCTTCGATGGCTATTAAACCCATCACTGCATTTCCCAAGATGTGGCCGATGATTATTACCAGTACCGCCATACCAAGTGAGAGCGCTGGAGTTAGCAAAGCCCCTGCCCAGAATTCTGCAATGCTTATTCCTGCTCCGAACCATATTGCGAAGATTGTTAGGAAACTGACCTCCTCCCCGCCCTGAAGGGCGAGGGTTCCAACGAGTTAACCCCTCGCCATTGGCAGGGAGGTTTGAGGGGTTTCATTTA
>LGET01000139.1 GCA_001507935.1 Thermococcales archaeon 44_46 | reverse complement strand
GTTTCAGACTTCATGTTCCCCCTTCTTTTTCTAAAGTACTGCCAGTAACTTAAACCTGACACCCCACAGCTTATCCTAACAGTATCTTCCAAAATCCTTAAAACCATAACCCCTCTATCTCGCTTGGTGGTAGGAATGGGAGCTGTAAATGCCTTCGCCAGAACCATTGTAGTTATTACAAAAAATCCCAAGCTCTTGCTAATTCCGCTGATTATCTCGATTATTTTAAGTCCGGTTTCAGCTTACCTTGTCAAGGAGATGCCGATGTTTGGAAGCTTTTCTGAATTTCAAGAAGGTGGCAATGAGAGCGTTATCTTTGAGGAGCATGGCGCGTTTTCTGAAGAGATGCTTGCCGAGTTTGCAAACTTTTTCAAGTTTTTACTGATTTTTATGGTTATCTCTCTTCTTCTCCAAGCCCTGAGTGAGTATGCCATGATAAAAGGGGCTTTAATGGCGGAGGAAGGAAAGGAATACTCCCTCGTTGATCTAATATACGAGGGAATAATGCACGTCTTTCAGGTGTTTTTGACGATTTTGATCGTTGGAATTATAAGCTTCGCAATACTCTCAGTCCCCCTCTTCGTCTTCGGAATTTTGCTCTTCATCTTTGGAGGAAATCCGGCATTAGTCTTTCTCCTATTCTTAGTTGAAATCCCACTCGTTTTATTTGTGATAGGGGCAAGCTCGATGGCAGTGCCTATCTATGTTATGAGCAATTCCATCAGTGCCTCCTTAGCCTGTTTTTCACTGGCGTTTAGAAATAAACTCTCTTCCGTAACTTTTGGAGCGTTGCTTGCCGTATCGATCTTTTTCCTTTTAGCGGTTCCGGCATCTTTCATTGGTGTGCTGTTTTTTGGGAGAACCGACTTTATGGCGAATTTAATAGCCAACCTTTTACAAGCTCCATTCCAGGCGATAATTCAAGCTTTAGTAGCCATTGGGGGTTTGATGCTCTATCTTGAGCTTTCGGAGAAGGAAAAAGAAGAAAAACTATTGGAGTTTGAATTTTAGCCTTTCATTTCTTTTGCCGCTTTTACCAATCCTCTAAACACAGGTGCAGGTTTCATAGGTCTTGACTTAAACTCTGGATGGAACTGGGTCGCTATGAAATAGCGCTTATCCGGCAACTCAAGGATCTCCATCCTTCTTTCATCGTCTCCAGCTATGCCGCTGAAGACAAGACCAGCCTTTTCGAGCCGTTCGATGTACTCAGGATTTACTTCCCAACGGTGCCTGTGGCGTTCGTATATAAGCTCCTTACCGTAGAGCCTGTGGGCAAGGGTACCCTCTTTTATCTTGATTGGATATGCCCCAAGCCTCATCGTGCCGCCGAGCTTGTCAAGCCCCCTCTGCTCCGGCATGAGGTCAACAACTGGATACGGCGTTTGTGGATTTATTTCGGTTGAATTTGCTCCTTCAAGACCGAGAACGTGTCTTGCAAACTCCACAACGGTTAGCTGGAATCCAAAGCAGATGCCAAGGAAGGGAATATCATTTTCTCTCGCATACTGGATGGCCATAATCTTGCCCTCACTACCCCTTGCACCAAATCCGCCGGGCACTATTATACCGTGAACCCCCTCAAGGAGCTTGAAGCCCTCTTTTTCTAAGTCCTCTGCCTCAATCCACCTTATCTTTACCTTAACATCATTGGCAACACTTGAATGCTTCAATGCTTCCTTTATGCTGAGATATGAGTCGGCAAGCTTAACGTACTTTCCTACAATCGCTATCTCCACCTCGTCTTTCAATCCCTTGTATCTCCTGACCATTTCTTCCCATGCCCTTAACTCTGGCTCCCTCTCTTCTAGTCCAAGCCTTTTGGTCAAGTATTTGCCAAGCCCTTCCCTCTCAAGGAGGAGAGGAACTTCATAGGTGTCTTCAACGTCATAGGCACTTATTACCGCCTCTTCTGGCACGTTTGTGAAGAGACTTATCTTCTTTCTAGCCCCTTCTTCCAGAGGATCCTCGCTTCTAGCTATTATTGCATCAGGCTGAATTCCAAGGGAGCGCAACTCCTTAACGCTGTGTTGTGTAGGCTTTGTTTTTTGCTCTCCAACAACTTTAAGCTTTGGAACGTAGGTTACATGAACAAAAGCAACATTTTCTCTTCCTTCTTCAAGCTGCATCTGACGGGCTGCCTCAAGGAAGGGCATGCTCTCTATGTCTCCAACTGTACCTCCTATTTCAACGACGACAACATCATACTCCTCGGCTATTCTCCTTATGCGTTCCTTAATCTCGTTGGTAATGTGGGGTATAACCTGCACGGTTGCGCCTAAATAGTCTCCTCTTCTCTCTTTTTCTATAACCGTGGAGTATACCTTTCCAGTTGTGATGTTGTGGTCAAATGTTAGGTTTGTGTCCAAAAAGCGCTCGTAGTTTCCAAGGTCGAGGTCAACCTCTCCTCCATCGTCGAGCACGAAGACCTCTCCATGTTGGTATGGACTCATTGTTCCGGCATCGTAGTTGATGTACGGGTCAATTTTGATGTTTGTAGTTCTGAATCCTCTAGATTTCATGAGCATGCCCAGTGAAGCGCTCGTTATTCCCTTTCCAAGTCCGCTCACAACCCCACCGGTTACAAAGATGAACTTTGCCATGTCAAAACCTCCAAAAGTTATGTTGTCCTTTGCAGCAAGGAAGCTTAAAAGCTTTGTTTAGAAAAATCTAAAAACGATAAACTCCAAATTATAACTCCCAGCGAAAAATGGAAAAAGGCTGTGGAACTCAAACGCCGTTGTTATCGTTAATCTCTATTCCCTCTTCCTCTTTTCCGTTGTGGAGCTCTTTAATTTCAAAAACTTTCAAAGGCACTTTTTTCAGGGCTTTTCCAACAACGGCTTTGGCTATCCTCTCCGCGTGCTCGAGGCTTTGAGCATTGAACACCTTAAGCGTTAGGTAAATTCCAACCAGACCAACATTCCCGATAACAAACGCGCTCTCAAATGGTGACCCACAAACAGGGCATTGTGAATAGCCGATTTCAACCCTCACAAAGTCGAGTTTTTCTTTGTTTAGTGCCTTTGCCACCTTTGATACGGCAACGTTTATCGCATCTTCGGCACTTTCAACATCTCTCACTATTATTGGAGCTTCAAGGACGACTATATAATCTCCCATCTTCCTCACCCGAATGCAAATAGTCTGTCATCTTCACCTTTAAACACTCCAAGTCTTACCCCTGCGTCAATAAAGCCATGGGCGTAGTTCAAAGCGGCAAATGCTGTGACGTAGTCCCCTTTCTTGTAGTAGTATTCAGCGTCGCTATAGTAGCTTTTTGCCATGGTTAAAAAGTCTTGCGCTACAGAGAAGAGGAGGCTTTTTTCATGGACTGCTATCTCAAGCTTCTCAAGGGCTCTCCTTGTAATTTCAAAATACTTTTTAAGTTTCTCTTCGGTGATCTCTCGCTCCACCTGTCTCGCCCCTTTTGAGTATTTTGAAAACCTTATAAAGCTTAGCTTTTATACCCCTTTCGGTGGATGGATGAAGGTAATAGACCTCTTCGCAGGTGCGGGGGGATTCAGCAGGGGGTTTAGAGAAGAGGGATTTGAAATAGTCGCCGCTGTAGAGAACTTTCCTCCAAAAGCAAAGGCCTATCAGGTCAATTTTCCCGAAACGATTGTCTTTGTGGAGGACATCAAGAGGCTTGATGCGGAGAAGCTCAAAAAGGAGATTGGAGAGGTTGAAGTAATTATAGGCGGTCCTCCGTGTGAGCCCTTTACCGCAATAAACCTGAAGAGGAAGGAGGACCCCCTTGACAGGCTTTACAATGATCCAATTGGCAGACTGGTTCTCCATTTTATCAGATTTTTGAAGGCTTTTAGGCCAGCAATTTTCGTTATGGAAGAGGTTCCTCAGGTCATGGAAGGCCCTCTGAAAGAAGCCCTCCAGAAAGAGTTCAAAAAAGCCGGCTATGAGGTTTACTTTAATATCCTAGACGCTTATGATTATGGAACGCCACAGATAAGGAAGAGGGTATTTGTGTCAAACATTCCCCTAAATCCGCCGAAAGTTAAGGAGAAGCTCACCGTGTGGGATGCAATAGGCGATCTTCCTGATCCACTATTCTCTGAAGAAGAAATCCCAAACCACGAGTACGTTCCCCTCTCTGCTAAGAAGAGGAGGGCAATTGCAGGGCTTGAATGGGGGGAAGCACTGCACTCCTTTGGAGGCAGGTTTAAGAACTGGATAAGACTACACCCTTACAAGCCCGCCCCAACTGTTAGGGGGACGAGCAGGTTTATCCATCCGTTTGAGGACAGGCTCTTGACGGTTAGGGAGCAGGCAAGGCTTATGGGCTATCCAGACTATCATATCTTCCTTGGGGGGAGAAACGTGCAGTATGACAGCGTTGGGGAGTCTGTCCCACCGACGGTTGCAAGGGCTATAGCGGAAGTTGTTAAGGAGATGCTCAAGAAAAACCTATGAGCGAAAGATTTATATTTGGAGTTCAACTTTAATGGTTTGGGCGGGCCCGTGGTCTAGCTGGTTATGACGCCACCCTTACGAGGTGGAGGTCCGGGGTTCGAATCCCCGCGGGCCCACCATAACAGCCCTTACCTGCGTAAGCGCTGGCGGAATGTTGAGTGCTTTTCTAAGGATT
>LGET01000138.1 GCA_001507935.1 Thermococcales archaeon 44_46 | reverse complement strand
TCCTGCTTGGGGTAATGTGTTATGGTCTGAAAATCCTCCTCAGAGTCAAATACTGTTTAAATAACAGGGGGTGAAACTAAACACGCCCACTAGAAGGAAAAGGCTTTTAAATGACTTCCTAAAATTCATCTCAGTCATAATCATTAGAGGTGATGATCATGCCAAGAACAAAGAAAGTTGGATCCGCTGGAAGGTTTGGACCAAGATATGGTCTTAAGATCAGAAGAAGAGTTGCAGCAGTAGAGGAAAAGATGAGACAAAAGCATACTTGTCCAGTATGTGGAAGGAAAGCCGTTAAGAGAATAAGCACCGGAATATGGCAGTGCCAGAAGTGTGGCGCAACTTTTGCAGGAGGCGCTTACTTACCCGCAACTCCAGCTGGAAGGATTGCTAAGAGGGGTGTAACAACTCAATAAACCCCTTAAAACATTTTTTGGTGATCGTTATGGTAGAGGCATTGTATAAATGTGCAAAATGTGGAAAAGAGTTTAAAATGGATCTTGCTATTACGAGAGAAATACGTTGCCCGTACTGTGGATCAAAGATAATCTACAAGCCTAGGCCCAAAGTTGCCAGAAGGATTAAGGCAATTTGAGCCCTATCTCTTCTCTATTGAAAAGATTTATAACCCCTTTTCCTCAAATCTCGAAGTGATCAGAGATGATGCTGATAACAACATCCCACAGACCCACAAGGAGGACTAGAAGTTTCGGACACGACCTAGAGAGGGTTTTCCCTAACTCGACTTATCTGACTAGAGGAAAGAAGACTATTCAAGACCTTCTTATGGAGGCTTATGATAGAGGCTACGAAAGGCTTTTGATAATCAATGTTTGGAAAGGAAATCCGCTAAAAATGACTTTCATAAAAGTCTCTCCAGAAGATTGGGGATATCTGGGTTACCTCTACCTCCATGGAATCAAACTTCAGAGAGAAATGGGGTTTAGAAACCTCCGCCCGATTAGGGAGGAGATGCCCTTTATAGTTACAACCGCCAAAAGGGTTGGACTTGACCACATCGTCTTTGGTCAGGTTTTTGCTGAGCTTACTAACGGGAAATTCGTCCCAAGAGGAGAAAAGAGCCTGCAGTACATAGCAGATAAATACAACACGGATGTTCTGGGTGTAATTGAGCGCCACCCAAGGGGAATGGCTGTAAACTTCTACCGCTTTGATGTCTCAAAAGATAGGCCTGTGGGGCCGTTGATAAGCGTTAAAATATGGATAATGGAAGACGGGAGAAGATGGGACTATAAAGAAAAGCTCGGCATCAAAAGTGATGAAGAATGATAAAAGGGAGAATCGAGCTTGAATTCCCCGACAGCGAGACAGCAAGAGTTGTTTATGAGAGCGTTCTTTTTGAGCACAAAACGGTTCCCTATAGAAGAAGCAGGATGGACTTTTATTTAAAGGAAAATAAGGTTATAATGGAGTTCATTGCAAAGGACAATTCTGCCTTAAGGGGGACTTTGAATTCTTATCTTCGATGGATTAAAGTTGCCCTCGATGTAGCAGAGCTTTAGTTAACTATTTAAATCTTCTTCGAGAGTATAGCTTCGGACTAAAAGGAGGTGTTATCATGCAAAACATTCCACCTCAGGTGCAGGCTCTATTGGGACAGCTTGAGAACTATCAACAGCAGCTCCAGCTTGTAATCCAGCAGAAACAAAGAGTTCAGGTAGAGCTCAACGATGCTAAAAAGGCCCTCGAAGAGATTGAAAAAGTTGAAGAAGACACCCCAATATACAAGACAGTTGGCACTCTAATAATCAGGGCAACGAAAGCAAAGGCACTGGAAGAGCTTAAAGAGAAAGTCGAGACCCTGGAGGTTCGCCTAAAGGCTTTGGAGAGACAGGAGCAGAAGCTTAACGAGAAGATTAAAGAGCTTACACAACAAATACAGAGCTCTCTAAGAGGAGTGGCTGGGTGAATTTCTTTTTTCAACATTTTATGAGGGGGCGTAGATGAAAAAGGTATTTCATATCGGGCTTCCAGAGCTGAGTGAAGATGAGCTGATAGCAATTGGTGAACTAGCTCAGGAAGTCATCATAGACTACATCTTTGAGCACTTAACGAGGAGTGAAGTGAAGGACATAGAGGTGACGACGAGGATAAACCGCGAAGATACCCTGGATTTGGAAATAGAGGTCTACCTTGAGGTGCCAATATTCGTAAAGGTGGACGTTGAAAAGCTGGTTGACGAGGCACTTGAAGCTGCTTATGAAAAAGTTGAAAAAAGGTTGAGGGAAATTGCGGGGCAAAATAAAGCTCAAGAACTTTCTGAATAAAGCAAGGGAAAAGAATTATTCTTTTTTACTGCTGTGCCATCACAATGCCGACCCGGACTCTTTGGGTAGTGCTATAGCTTTTTCCAGGTATCTTACAAGCTTAGGGTTGAAAAACCGGATAGGTGTTTCTCAAAGCGTCTCGTCTTATGCAAAACGCCTTCTCAACTTCGCCCAGGTAGAAAGGAATCCATCCGTTTTAGAAGACGTGGTTATAATCTTTGACACTTCTTCCATCGAGCAGCTGGAGCCTGTTGAAGTTCCAAATGATCGGTATGTAATCGTTATCGACCACCACGTTGAAAAGGAGAACCCCATAAAAGCCCACATAAAAATCATCGACTCCTCAAGGACTTCCACCGCAGAGATTGTGTGGGAGCTCTTGGAGTACTTTGGCTTTTATGATGAAGTTTCCGCGAAAGCTCTTCTGGCGGGAATAGTTACGGATACTGCCAACTTTAGGTATGCAAACTCAAAAACTTTCAAAACAGTGTCCAGAATCCTGGAGAGATTTGATATTCAAATGGGGGAGATATACAATTTAGTTGCTCCGGTTACGGATGAGAACATAGACCAGGCAAAGAGAATGGCCATATTAAAGGCCTGCCAGAGAATGGAAATAAAAAAGGTGGGCACTTACATAATAGCAGTTTCGAAAGTCTCTGCCTATGAGTCCTTGGCCTGTAAGGTTTTCCTTCAGCTTGGGGCCGATGTTGCGATTGTTGGAAGTGATAAGAACGGAGTCAGGATTTCTGCAAGGGCGAAGGAGAACCTTGTCAAGAAAGGCCTTCACCTGGGCAGGCTTATGGAGAAAGTCGGCCCGATTATAGATGGCTCAGGTGGAGGGCACTCCGGAGCGGCTGGTGCTAATGGAAAGAGAAACCTTGAGGAAGCCGTTAAGTTTTTAGTGAAAGAAATCGAAATGTTTCTAAAGACGTTGGGGTGATTTAATGTCCAGATGCCCCTTATGCGGGAAAATTATTAGGTGGGAAGACCTTATAGAACAGATGCTTATCCTTGAAAACTTTCGGGAGCTGCTTAAGGATAAAGATGCGTTCTTATCGGCCTTAAATGACTTCGCGTTCAAATGCCCCGAATGTGGTGAGGAATTTTATGGGAGGAATCTGAATCTTAGGGAGGCTGAAAAAGTTTTTGAGCTCTTAAATGATTTTGACGGCTCGATAGACTATAGCAGCAACAAAGTCCGGCTTAAGCTTACTAATCTTCTGGCGTTGGACTTAATGCTTGAGGAATGGGATAAGAAAGTTAAAGGTTCTCGGTGATAGTTATGATGGAAAATATCTCCGACTTTCTCCAGAAAGGGGATTTTTCAAGTGCTCTGGAACTTGCCCTTCGAATTGAGGATCCCTTTTCAAGGCTTGAGGCGCTCTCTTACATTTACCAATATGTAGAAGGGGACGAGTATAAAGAGATCGTGCTGGAAAGGATGCTTGAAACTATTGACTCCCTTGAGGGACTTCTGGAAAAAGCTAGGGCGCTGGCACTAGTTGGATATGCCCTTACTGTAAGCGGGGACAAAAAGGGCGAGCACTTCTTCAAAAAGGCTCACCAGATTATTAAGGCCATTGATTACCTCCTCTGGAAGGCGGAAGGTTATGGGTACCTTGCATACTATATGGCACTTGCGGGAGATTATAGCAGTGCATTTTACTATTACAACGTAGCATATGAAACGGCCCAGAACTCTTCTGAGCCTTATTCAAAAGTCCTATCGTTCTTATACCGTCTAGCTCAGCAGATATTGGAAAATGCCGAGGAAATACGCTCTCCAGAAGCTAAGGAGTTCTACGAACTTGCTGCGGAGATTTACGAAGAGATAAAAAGGCACCTGAGTGCGCAAGAGCTAAAGAAAAAGGCATCTCTAATAGAGCTGGCACTTGAGAAAGGCAGCAAGGTCGTTTCTGAATTTCTCGAAAGGAGAGATGTGGACAACGCTGTGTTTGTTATCAAATACCTGCCAGATGAAGAAAAAGTTCTGGCGCTCTTGGAAGTAGCGTACTGGCTCTTCCTCCATGACAAGAAGGGCTTGCAAAGAGTATTGTTGAGGACGCATTTAGAATGGTTGCAGAAAGAAAAATAAAGCCAAATGACGAAAAGCTCGAGGAAATTGCAGCAAAGTTCTTAAAAATAGGTCAGATTGAAGAGGCTTTGACAGTAGGGGCAATAATTTCTGAGAAAAAGAGAGCATCGAGGATCTTTGAGAAGATTGCTTTGGTCTATGCAAAGAGGGCTGTTCTCTAAATGGTTAAAAGCGTGAAGTTTAAATATTTTGACTTAGTATTTCTTAATGGGGTGGTTTAGTGTGCCTAAGGCGAC
>LGET01000137.1 GCA_001507935.1 Thermococcales archaeon 44_46 | reverse complement strand
CCAGTATGCCCCATAACAGGTATGCCCGCCCTAACAAGCCTCTTTACTAGCTTCCTATGATCGTAACCGCCTTCAATCTTTACCGCATCCGCTCCTGCCTGAATTAGCCGAGCAGCATTTTTCATGCCTTCCTCTACACTAACTTCATAACTCATAAATGGCATATCCGCCAATACAAGCCCCCTCTTAACGGCTTTTGCAACCGCCCTTGTGTGATAAACCATCTGCTCCATGGTCACATTTAGAGTGTTCTGTTCTCCATAGACCACCATCCCCATAGAGTCTCCAACGAAGATAATGTCAATCTTGGCTTTATCCGCTAGAAGAGCTGATGGATAATCGTACGCAGTCACCATCGTAATTTTCTCCTTCCCCTTCATTTCCATAATCTTCTTCGGTGTTATCTCCCTCATGGTAATCCCCTAAAGCCTAATAAACTTGGGTAAATATTAACCTATCGGGTGAGAGAATGAAAAGGTGGGAGCACTATGAACACACCGCTGACATTGGGATAAGAGGTTATGGGGATACCCTTGAAGAGGCTTTTGAAGCCGTTGCAATTGCTCTTTTTGACGTAATGGTTAACGTAGAAAAAGTTGAGAAGAAAGAAGTGAGAGAAGTGGAAGTGGAGGGGGAAGATTTATACTCTTTGCTCTACAACTTCCTCGAAGAGCTCCTTATCCTCCATGACACGGAAGGACTGGTTTTTAGGGACTTTGAAGTTAAAATAGAAAAAACCGAAGAAGGGTACAAGCTCAAGGCAAAAGCCTATGGAGAAAAGCTGAGCGAAAAGCATGAGCCAAAGGAAGAAGTCAAAGCCATAACCTACCATGACATGAAAATAGAGCAGCTCCCTGATGGGAGATGGATGGCACAGCTTGTCCCAGATATCTGAGGTGGTCACATGGAAGAAGTCGTCAAGATGAACAAAGCATTTTACGAGAGATATTTGAAACTCGACGATGGAGAAGAATTCTGGAAGTTCATGATGGCCCCCTTGAGGCAGAGTATAAGAATCAATACACTCAAAGCTCCCCTAGAGTACATAAAGGCAAGGCTGGAAGAGAGATATGAGCTTGAGCCTATTCCCTGGGTAAAAGAAGGGTTCTTTATCAACACCAGAGAATTCGGAGATATGGTGGAGTACTCTCTTGGGTTGGTCTTTCCCCAAGAGGCATCATCAATGATACCACCCGTTGTCCTAGACCCCAAGCCCGGGGAACTCGTCCTCGACATGGCGGCTGCTCCAGGGGCTAAAACAACACAGATAGCACAGTACATGAAAAATGAGGGGTGTATAATAGCCAATGACCTAAAAAAATGGCGTGCTAATGTCTTGATAGCAAACCTAAACCGGTTTGGAGTGCTCAACGCGAGGGTTACCGTCAAAGACGGCACTTACTTCTCAAGATTTGAAAATACATTTGATAAAATACTCCTCGATGCGCCTTGCTCGAGTGTTGGAATGATAAGAAAAAGCTTCAAGTTCTTAACAGACTGGAGTATGAAGAAGGTTATACGCTACTCCAATATTCAAAAAAAGCTAATACTCTCAGCGTATAAAGCCCTAAAGCCCGGAGGGGTTTTGGTGTACTCAACATGTACCATAGACCCTCTTGAAAACGAAGAAGTAGTTGACTACCTCCTCTCCAAGACTGACGCCAAGCTTGAAAAAATCAATCTACCCTTAAAATCAACACCACCCGTTTTGGAATTTGAAGGGAAGAAGTATTCCGAGGAGGTGAAAAAATGTCTCCGCCTTCATCCACAGGACAACAACACGGAAGCGTTCTTTGTAGCGAAGATAAGAAAACCATGAGCAAAAAAGTTAAGGAAATGCTGATAGAGCAATACGGATACGCACCAGATTTAATTTTTGAAGTAAAAGGGAGTAGGAGGGTTTACGCTTATAAGCCCTGTGAGTTTGACCCGAAGACTCACACAGATAGGGGAGTTTATTTTGGAAAAATCGAAAGCGATGGGATAAGGCTTACCATAGAAGGGAGCTTTTTGGTCGGTCCCAAAGCTACGAAAAACGTTGTTGAAGTTGGAGAGAAAGAAGCAAAGCTCTGGCTGAGCGGAGAAGACTTGAAAGTCTCAACTGAAGTGAGAGGATGGATAATATTAAAATGGGGCCTGTACTACCTCGGATGCGGGAAGGCAAAAGACGGTGTAATCAAAAACTACGTACCAAAAGAAAGGAGGATAACTCTCAAATAGCGCAATCTTTTAAAGTTTCGAGAGCTATTTAATTTGGGGGTGAGGAGAATGGAAATCCCATTAAAGAGGATAGACAAGATTAGGTGGGAGATACCGAAGTTCGATAAAAGAATGAGAGTGCCGGGGAGAGTTTATGCAGATGATACACTAATCCAAAAAATGAGACAGGATAGGACTCTCGAACAGGCCGCAAATGTGGCTATGCTTCCGGGGATTTATAAGTATTCGATAGTAATGCCTGATGGTCATCAGGGTTATGGCTTCCCAATCGGCGGTGTAGCGGCTTTTGACGTGAAAGAAGGCGTTATAAGCCCCGGAGGAGTGGGCTACGATGTGAATTGCCTACATGAAGAGAGCGAAGTCATAAGTGACTTAGGGTTCAGAATAAAGGTCAAAGATTTACCCACGATGTTCAAGGAGGTTCCACTCAAAGTCTACAATGTCAAGGAGGGTCACAATGATCACTCCAGAGTTATGTTGGTTGCTGAGAGAGACAGCGACGAGGAGATTTACGAGATAAGGCTCACCAGTGGTAGAGTCATTAAAGCTTCTGGAGATCACCCAGTGTTGACGGAGAATGGGTATAAGATAGCAGAAGAGCTAGAACCGGGGGACTTAGTTGCAGTTTATCCCTTTGAGGGAGTAGAATATGAGAAGCCCAGCACGGAAGTTCTTTTAACCCACCAAGATTTCGCCGATGAAGATAAGCAACTGATAAAGTACTTAGAAGAGAGGGGTCTGCTTCCTTTGAGAATGGATGATCCAAGGATAGGTGTTCTGGCAAGAATTCTTGGATACTTCATTGGTGATGGATCGTTCGATATATACCACGAGAAGAATGGAAGAGAGAGAATTATCACAGTTTTCTATGGAGACAGCAAGGGACTGGAAGAGTTGAGAAAAGATTTAGGTTTTTACTTCAATATCAAGGCTTCGAGAGTTTACACAAGGACAAGAAACGAGAAAGTCAAAACAGCATGGGGCGAGTTTGAGACTAGAGGAACAGAGTACTCAATAAAAGTGACATCAAAAGCGTTTTCAAAGCTTCTCATCAAATTGGGAGCTCCTGTTGGCAAGAAGACTGAGATTGACTTCGACGTGCCTGAGTGGATTAAGAAGTCTCCAAAATGGGTCAAGAGGAACTTTCTCGCAGGCCTCTTTGGAGCGGACGGAAGCAAACCGAGGCTAATGTCCAGCAATCACAAATACACTCCAAACACGATATCCTTGACTGCTGTCAAGGCTAAGGAGCTTGAAGAGAGCCTTGTCAGGTTCCTTAATTCAGTCAAAGATTTGCTGACAGAATTTGGAATTAGTTCCCACGTCAGAAAAGTCAAAGAATATAGCAACAGAGTAATGTACCGTCTCGTGATATACTCCAACACGGAGGAGATTTACAAGTTCCTTTCCAAGATTGGCTATGAATACACCTCTCATAAACCCTACGCGTTGATCTTTGGGGAGTATCTTAGAAGGAAAATCATGGCATCAAAAGAAATCTCAGAAAGCAACCTGGTTAAGAGAAACAGGAAACTGGCTGAGCTCCTACCTGAGTTTGAGAGCTTTGCCAAGACGTACGGACTTGAAGGTGGCTTTGTTCTTGATCCCGTTGTAGATGTCCGCAGAACAAAGAGTGACTCCAAGAAACTCTACGACATCGGCGTATACCACGAAGCCCACAACTTCATAGCAAATGGTATAGTAGTGCACAACTGTGGCGTCAGGCTTATTAGGACGAACTTAACGGAGAAAGAAGTTAGACCAAAGATCAAACAGCTCGTCGATACTCTATTCAAAAACGTGCCAAGCGGGCTTGGAAGCGAAGGAAGGATTAGGCTTCACTGGACGCAATTAGATGATGTTCTTGCAGATGGCGCAAAGTGGGCTGTGGATAACGGCTATGGCTGGAAGGAAGATTTAGAACATCTAGAAGAGAACGGGAGAATGGAAGGAGCGGATCCAAATGCAGTAAGCCAAAAAGCAAAGCAAAGAGGAGCCCCACAATTAGGTTCTCTAGGAAGTGGAAACCACTTCTTGGAAGTGCAGGTGGTTGATAAAGTCTTCAATGAGGAAATCGCCAAGGTATACGGCCTATTTGAAGGACAGGTTGTTGTGATGGTGCACACCGGGTCGAGGGGTCTTGGGCATCAGGTGGCAAGTGACTACCTCAAAATCATGGAAAAGGCAAACAGAAAATACAACGTGCCATGGCCAGACAGAGAACTCGTAAGCGTTCCATTCCAGACAGAGGAAGGGCAAAAGTACTTCAGCGCTATGAAAGCTGCGGCAAACTTTGCATGGGCTAACAGGCAAATGATTACCCACTGGGTAAGGGAGAGCTTTGAGGAAGTCTTCAAGCAAAAGGCTGAGGACTTAGAAATGAGCATAGTTTATGACGTTGCCCACAACATAGCGAAAGTTGAAGAGCACGAGGTTGATGGAAGGAAAGTCAAAGTTGTAGTTCACAGAAAAGGTGCCACAAGAGCATTCCCCGC
>LGET01000136.1 GCA_001507935.1 Thermococcales archaeon 44_46 | reverse complement strand
ATTTTAATCAACAACATAAAAGAAGCTCTGGTAAGTGAGGACATAGAGTACAAGAACGTCTTTGCAAAGCACGGCAGGATCATAGTAAAGACAAACAAAGCGGAAGAAGGCGTGGAAGTCCTTAAGAGGGTTTTTGGGATCGTCTCGCTTTCACCTGCGGCTGAAATAGATGCGGAGCTTGAGAAGATATACAAAACTTCTCTAAAACTTTTTAGGAGAAAGCTGAGAACACATGGAATAGAAGAGCCGAAGTTTAGAGTAACTGTAAGGAGAATAACCAAGGAATTTCCCCTCAAAAGCCAGGAGCTGGCTGCCAAAGTTGGTGAGTATATACTGAACAATGAAAGCTGTAAGGTAGACTTGAAGGATTATGACATTGAAGTTGGCATCGAGCTGATGGAAGGGAAAGCATACATCTACGTCGAGAAAGTCCCGGGGTTTGGGGGTCTTCCAGTAGGAACCCAAGGGAAGGTTGTGGCTCTTTTAAGTGGGGGTATAGACTCGCCGGTTGCTGCTTTTCTGATGATGAAGCGAGGGTGTGAAGTGATCCCTGTTCACATTTACATGGGAGAGAAGACCCTTGAAAAGGTCAGGAAGATCTGGAACCAGCTCAAGAAATACCATTACGGGGGCAAAAGTGACCTGATAGTGGTTAAACCGCAGGAAAGGGAGAAAATTATTCAAACGCTGAAGCAGCTTAAAAAAGAAAATTACACGTGTGTTTTCTGCAAGTATATGATGGTCAAAAAAGCTGACAAGATTGCAAGGGAATTTGGGGCAAAAGGGATCGTTATGGGGGACTCCCTGGGCCAGGTGGCATCTCAAACACTGGAGAATATGTACATAGTAAGTCAAGCAAGCGATCTTCCAATCTATAGGCCGCTGGTAGGGATGGATAAAGAGGAGATAGTGGAGATTGCAAAGAACATTGGGACCTTTGAGCTCTCTATACTCCCGGAAGATGAAATACCCTTTATCCCGGAGCATCCAGTGATAAGGGGCTCTTGGGAGCAGTTCAAAAAGCTGTATAAGGCAATCTTCGGCGAAGAGCCGCGGAAAAGGGGATGTCAATGAAAAGGTGGGTACGAATTTTGGGATTCTCTTTTCCGTTTCTTACTTTTGGTGGAATCTTTATTGCGATTTACTTAAATCCCTGGTTTTCTTTAACTGAAAATGCCCTCAGCGACATGGGGTCTATTAAAAACCCTATAGGGTATGTTTTTAATTCTCTGCTCGTCTTTCTCGGCTTTCTTGGCTTTGTATTTGGGGTTGAAATGCTGAAGGAGAAGAGAGTCACAGTCCTTTTTCCCCTTGGAATGGTGTCGTTGTTGCTTGTAGGGATTTTTCCCGAAGAGTATGAGCCCCACTCGTTTTTTGCACTGTCCTTTTACATCTTGCTCGTTGCAGACATATTTATCTGTGGTTTAAAGAGAGTGAGAAAAAAGAAATCTGTCCTCATATGGCTTCTTGGCAGTCCCATAGTTTTTATAGTAATGCTTTATCTCACCAGAGTATTTGACGGACTCGCTATCCCGGAGCTTGTAGGAGCTCTCTTCATAAACGCCTGGATAGTGTATCTAACCTTGGAGGTGGAAAAATGAAAGCTGTTGCCCTCTTAAGCTCGGGAATAGATTCACCTGTGGCCATATACTTAATGCTCAAAAAGGGCTTTACGGTCTACCCGATCCACTTTAAGCAGAGTGAAACCAATTATCAAAAGGTTAGAAGAATCTGGCAGAGGCTTAAGGAACTTTTTCCAGAGAGCTTGGAGGAGCTAATAGTCGTTGATGTTTTTGAATACCAAAAACCTGTCTTTGACAGACTAGTGGAGTTGAAAAAAGGAAAGTGGATATGTGTTTTTTGCAAATTCACTATGTTCATGAAGGCCACTGAGATAGCAAAAGAAAAAGGTGCAATGGCAATAATCACAGGAGATTCCCTCGGCCAAGTTGCCTCCCAAACACTGGATAATCTCCTGATAATAACTCTCGCAACGGATTTACCGGTACTCAGGCCCCTTATAGGGCTGGACAAAATAGAGATAGAAAGAATCGCAAAGGAAATAGGAACGTTTGAGATAAGCGTAGAGCCTGAGGAGGGCTGTAATTTTGTACCGAAGCACCCGGTAATAAGAGGAGCCCTTGGTGAGTTCAAAAAGATTTACAGGGAAGTGTTTGGCAGGGAATGCTAATTACACATTTTTGTGTAAGATTGCCGCAAACGAAACATTTATAATGCGCAGTTGGGATGCCACTATGGTGGTTAAAAGTGAACGTGTTTAACAGTGCAATTGAGCTCTTTGAAAAGTTCAAGCCTACCCCCCTGCTTAAGCTTTCCCTTTCGGACGATAGGGGGGATGTATTTTGCCAAACTGGAGTTCTTTAACCCGTTCAGCAGAAGCATAAAAGACAGGGCCGTTTTTAACCTCATAATGAACGCCATGAAAAGGAGAGACATTAACGGCACGAGGAGACTTTTTGAGGCAACCTCGGGAAATGTTGGCATCGCCATGGCGGCCATGTCAAACGTCTTTGGCATTGAGTTCAGGGCTTATCTCCCAAAACCTACTCCCAACACAACCCAGACTCTGTTGAAAGTTCTTGGTGCTGAGGTGGTAAAAACAGAATTTGACGTTATTGACAGGGAGATGATAGAGTTCGTCAAAAAAGAAGCAGAAAAGGCAAAAGCAGTAAACCTGAACCAGTTTGAGAACGATGATAACTTTGAAGCCCACTACAGATACACTGCAAGGGAAATAGATGAGCAGCTTAAAAGCATAGGGCAGGAGGCAGATGTAATCGTTGCGGGAATAGGGACTTCAGGACACATAGCGGGACTTGCAAAATACTTCAAGGAGCGCTACGGTACAAAGGTTGTTGGCGTAGTTCCAGCGAAAGGTGAAAAAATACCCGGCATAAAGAGGCTTGAAACAAAGCCGAAGTGGTTTTTTGAAGTGGAAATTGATGAAGTGGTTGAGGTAACCCAGAGGGAAGCAATCGAAGGCTCTATACAAGTGGCCAGAAGAGATGGTCTTTTAATAGGGCTAAGTTCAGGTGCAGTGGTCAAGGCCTTTGAGAGAATTCGCGACAAGTATCCGGGAACGGCAGTCTTAATCTTCCCGGACGATGGGTTTAAATATGTTGAGGCATTTGAAAGGTACTTGAGTGGGGGCCGATGAAAGTTGCTGTGTATCTGCTGTTTCTCCAATCATTTTTCCTTTTGTATTACTCAGCCAGCGCTTTTGGAAGCGAAAGGTACATGTTGCTTATTTTTGGCCTTCTGAACTTTCTCCTTGCATGGGGAATAGTCAGGGGTGAAAAAAGAGCTGTAAAGATAACGATCGCATATAAAGGCATAGACTTTTTCTTTGCGCTCTTAATGCTGATGGGAGGGGCTATCTTTCAGTCGTTAAACGCTGCAATAGATTTGGCAATACTTCATGATTTGATCGGGCTTTTTGGTAAAAAAGAAGAGCCTACGGAAGAAAGCTGAATTTTCTATGCTTCAAAACCTCTTCTAAACTCGGCACGCTCCAGGCTCCGCGTTTTGTAGTGGATAGCGCGGCCACCAGGTTTGCGAAGCTCCCTAACTCTTTTAGCTCTTCTTTGGAGAACTCCAGTCTGTTCAGCCGTTTCATATAGAAAAGAGAAGTCAACAAAGCTGCCATGAATGCATCCCCGGCTCCGGTAGTATCTACAGGCTCAACTTTAAACGAAGGTACATCAACCCTTATGTCTTCGTGGATAATTGTGCTGCCTTCGGCTCCTTTTGTTATTGCCACAAGAGCGAAGTTGAAGTCCTCAAGTGCTATTCCGTTTTTGTTGAGGTACTCTAGTTCCCCATCCCCGATTTTTACTATGTCCGCAAGCTTAAGGGCTTCTTCTATATCTTTGAGCATTTCCTCCTCTCTTCCTCTCCAAAGGTCGAGTCTGATGTTGACATCATAACTAATGGGGATCTTTCCTTTAATCTCCCTAAGAACCTCAAATACTGCTGACCTACTTGGTTCTCTCGCGAAGAGGACACTTCCAAAATGCAAAAGCTCGGCATCCTTCATAAAGTCCCATTGCATTTCTTCCTTCCTTATGTTGAAGTAAGCCACACCATCGTACAGTATAAACTCGGGCTTTGCCCCCACAAGCTGGACAAAGACTACTCCGGTGTGTTTGTTGGTGTCCTTTATTATGTATTTTGTTTCCACTCCCTCTTTTTTGAGTTCTTCTATAAGAAATTCACCAAAAGGATCATCACCGACTTTGCTTATCAGTGCACTTTTTACTCCAAGTCTTCTCAGGCCAACGACAACATTGGCTGGAGCGCCACCGGGATGCTTTTCAAATTCTCTAACGTCTTTTAGTTTTCCCTCTTCTTTTGCGATGAAATCTATCAGAAGTTCACCTATCGCATATATCATTTCAACACCCCATGAGAAGTGGGGTAGATGAACTTAAAGTTTTGCTTTGAGATTGCGTTTATACTTAAAGTAAACAAATAATGTGTCTGCAGTTGAGCTATGAGTTTTAAATAAAATGACAACGTAACTGCTTATTTAGGTTTAGAGAAGGCACAACAATCGTCGAAAAATTTAACGTTGTTTATCCGTAAAGTATATATACTTTTAGTATACACAACGTACTGAGGTGTCTCTATATGGACGTCAAGAAAATGTTGCTCAGTCTAGTTTTGGTTAGTATTTTGGGCATTGCAGTAGTGGCAAGCGGGTGC
>LGET01000135.1 GCA_001507935.1 Thermococcales archaeon 44_46 | reverse complement strand
CCAAATATCTCTCTCCATTTTCTCATGGTCTTTCCGGGATCAGAAGATAGGGTTATTTCCCCAGCAATTCTTTTTGCCAGAGCTTCCTTTTCTTTCTCCAACATAATTAACTCCTCACAGCAGACAGTTATAAGTCTTTCGGCAATTGACTATAAAAGGGGGTAATAACCCGCCCGAGTTCATTGACTCCGCCTTCGGCGGTGCTCCCCGGGCAGGAATACTTGGAACTTTTCATTAATAACCTTTGCTATTTCTTCATTTCCTCTTTTATTGTCTCGGCAAGCCTTTTTATACCTTCTCTGATCTTCTCCTCTGGAACGTAGGTGAAGTTAAGCCTCATTGTGTTCTTGACATCCCTGTGGGCGAAGAAAGCTTCTCCCGGAACGTATGCAACACCCTTTGCAACAGCCTTTTCAAGCATTAGCTTTGTATCGATTCCCTCGGGAAGGGTTACCCAGACGAACATTCCGCCCTCTGGCTTTGTCCATTTAACGCCTTCTGGCATGAACTCTTCTAAGGCCTTCAACATTGCATCCCTTCTCGGCTTGTAGAACTCAATTATATTTGGTATGTGATTGTCGAGGTGGCCTCCCTCCACGTACTTCCACGCTATAACCTGGCTGAAGGGGTTTGTACAGAGGTCAACGCTCTGTTTGGCTATCTCGAGTTTTCTTATCAAGTGTGGCTCTGCCGCTATCCATCCAATCCTAAATCCTGGAGCAAGGATCTTGGAGAACGTTCCCAGGTACATAACTCTGCCCTCGTCGTCCCATGCCTTAATGGGTTTTACCGGCTCACCAGAGTAGCGGAGCTCTCCGTATGGGTTGTCTTCAACTATCAGGAAGTCATACTCGCTCGCAAGCTCAAGAAGCCTTTTTCTTCTCTTTTCACTCATTGTAACGCCAGCTGGGTTCTGGAAAGTGGGTATTGTGTAGACCAGTTTTACTTTCTTCCCCTCTTTCTCCAGTTCCTGCAGCTTCTCCTCGAGGAGATCAACCCTCATTCCTTCATCGTCAAGCGGTATTTGGACAAATTCGGGCTCATAGTACTTGAAAGCCTGGAGTGCGGCGAGATAAGTTGGGGCCTCGACAACAACGATGTCACCCGGATTTATGAAGACCCTGCCAATTAAGTCAAGGGCTTGCTGTGAGCCGCTTGTAATCATAATGTCTACCTTAGAGATTGGAATATCATATCTCTTTCTCATCCACTCAGCCAATGCAAGCCTCAAAGGAGTAAAACCTTTTGTAGTTCCATACTGAAGGGCTTGGGCTGCGTGCTTTTCAAGAACCTCTTTAGTAATTTCCGCAATTATCTCTACCGGGAAGGTCTCCGGTGCTGGAAGACCCCCAGCAAGTGAAATCACGTCTGAAGACTCAACAAGTTTTAAAAGCTCCCTAACCTCCGAAGCTTTCATTCCAAGGGCTTTCTTTGAGAAGTATTTTTCGTAATCCAAAGTCGGTGCCTCCAATTTTTCCTTAAGTCTCTTCTCAAGCTCCATCTCAATCGTCCTCCATGTGGTTTATTTAATGTACTAAAATGAACACATACCCTATTTTATACATTGAGAGTTTTGTTGCAATTAAATATAAAGCTTTCGGCGTTGGTCGGAAATGTGCTTTATATTTGTAAAAACTTAAAGTGCAAAATATTTATGTACATAAAAGAACATATAAAAACATCAACGAACAGAAATTGAAACGATAGGAGTGAGCTATATAAACCCATCTGAGGAATTAAGACTATAATGGGGGGATCGAAATGCCCGTTATAAAAGAGGTTTTGGAAATAGCGGAGAAAATAAAGACGATGGAGATAAGAGGAGCAGGAAAAATAGCAAGGTCAGCAGCTTATGCTCTGCAACTTCAAGCTGAAAACAGCAAAGCAAAGAGTGCGGATGAGCTCTGGGAGGAAATTAAGGAAGCAGCGAAGATTTTATACCACACAAGGCCAACTGCAGTTTCTCTTCCAAATGCCCTGAGATACGTCACATATCGTGCAAAAGTAGCATATAAAAGCGGTGCTGACTTGGAGGAGCTTAGGTTCATAGTTATAAATTCAGCAAAAGAGTTTATACACAACTCAGAAAACGCCGTTAAAAGAATAGCTGAGTTTGGTGCAAAGAGAATTGAAGATGGAGACGTCATAATGACCCACTGCCACTCAAAGGCCGCTGTTGGAGTTATGAAGAAGGCATGGGAAGATGGAAAAGACATCAAGGTCATCGTAACCGAGACAAGACCAAGATACCAAGGAAAAATTACCGCAAAAGAGCTTGCTGAAGCGGGAATCCCTGTCATCTACGTCGTTGATGGGGCCGCAAGACACTACATGAAAATGACAGACAAGGTTGTTATGGGTGCAGATTCAATAACGGCCAACGGTGCCGTTATAAACAAGGTAGGGACTGCCCTACTTGCTTTAACAGCAAAAGAGCACAGAGTATGGGTGATGATTGCAGCGGAAACCTATAAGTTCCATCCGGAGACGCTCTTAGGCCAACTGGTCGAAATAGAGGAGAGAGATCCATATGAGGTTGTTCCAAAAGAAGAACTTGAGACATGGCCCAAGAACATAATTGTCAAGAACCCTGCATTTGATGTTACACCGCCGGAGTACATTGACGTTATAATCACCGAAAAGGCCGTCATTCCGCCTTATGCTGCAATAGACATACTGAGAGAAGAATTTGGATGGGCGCTCAAATACACCGAGCCATGGGAGGACTGAAGTCTTTTCTAGGCCTTTCCACTTTTTCTTCCGAAAGCCTTGCCGTTCACGTCGGGAGGAAGTCAGAACAGTTCCTCCATCTTCTCATACAGGCGGGCTCTTTTAAGGACTTTTTCTACCTTCCACTTGGGAGTGCGCATTATCATCATCTCATAGAAGCCCTCAAGGTTGCCCCAGAACTTTTGAGCCGCCATGGCGAGGTATATAACCTCCTTCGGCTTGAGCTTCCTTCCAAGGTCAACACACAGTATGTTTATGGCCCTCTCGAGACTTTTGAATGCCCTGCTACCACTGAGGATAGCCAGCATAAAATCCTCAACAGTCGGCTTTTCCCACTCTATGCAGGGTCCGAGTTTGATCCTCGTTCCTATAAGAAGGGGCACTACCACTGTTTCTCCAACCTGGAAGTTCTCACCTTGCCTTTCAGAGGCAAAGGATGACAGCTTACCAGTTATTGACTGTATAACCCCCTCCTCGTCCTCATCGATGTCAATGGCAACACCTATCTTATCCACATTAAAATCAAAAACATCCATCGCTCTGAGGAAGTTGCCAAGGTTCCTCACGACGCCAGAGTTGCCCTCACTGGGTATTATCGCAAGATATGTCCCCTCACGTACTATAAGTTCGTAGTTGTCCTTATCAAAGAGAGTTTCAATTGATTTTAGGGCCTTGGGCACGTTTCTAGAGTTTCCTCGCGTGCGTGACTCTGTGAAGCCAAAGACCTTCTTATAAGCAGCCTTAAAAAACTTGGAATCCGTTTTTCCCTCCACAAATAGAACGGAAACTTTCTCTTCCCCTTTGAAGTCACCACCACGGAGGTCGAAGTCTAGGTATTTCCTGAGTTCGAAGGCCTCCTTAAAAGTGAGCGACTTTCCGGTGTCCGAGTAAACCAGAACGTTATCTTCTCCCCTAAAGCGGGCTAATAACATGTCTATCAGCTCTAAACTGGCAGTAACTAAAACCTCCTCGCCCGTGAGGGAAGAAACGAAGGTCTTAAGTTCCTCTCTGGTCTTGCCGTACTCAGGGAAGAGTATTTTCTCATGGTTCCTCTCTTCAAGTGCAGATTGGTAATTCTTTCCGGTAATCACTATCATTCCAACCACCACGTTCTGCAAAGCACATATGAGCACTGCAGGGATTAAAATGAGCCCTGGACTTCATAAAAGAGCTCATCCTCTCCAATCTCCTCTTTTAGCTTTTTGAAATTCTCTCCAAGCCGTGATAATCTTGATTTGCTCCGCTCGAGCATTTCATTTGCTAATGCAATTGAAAACTCAAGGTATTCGTCGCTTATTAATATTTTCCCATCTCTGCCGAGAGGGGCGGTTAAGTATTCGGTGCCGTTTATCTCCACCAGGACTTTCTCTTTACCCAAGGCTTTGAATGTGGTGTACTTAAAGCCCGAAGAAAGGCCAATCTCATGAAGCTTTTTCCCTATTTCTAGGCTTTCTCCAACTACGTGAAAAATCGGTGGCTGAGCTTTGAGGAATATCATTCCTTTCTGAGCAGCTTTTAGACTTTCTTTTGCTTCTTCGAACGTTATTGGGGCATGTTTCTTGATGAGCCACCTTGACAGCGGCTTGGCCCCTATTTCGGGCTCTTCGATTATTCCAACCCTTCCTGAGCATGAGCTTGTTGTGTAGACTCCTTTTATTGAGTTGATGAGCAGAAGAAGGTCCATTATATCACTATCAACTTTACCCTCGTTTATTGCTGTGAAGAGTGATTTTAGAGCTTCCCTCTTCGCTCTCATGTAAAGCTCACCCCCAAAGGCTCTTATCCTTGATAAAACTTTGACAATAGGGCCAACTGGTCATTAATCTATTCTCAGCACTTTTTGAGCATATTCTGGCGAAAAGTTTATAAAGATATCCCAGATAGCTAAAGTGGACATGGCCGGGGTGGTGTAGCCTGGTTAGCACAGGGGACTGTGGATCCCCTAGCCCGGGTTCAAATCCCGGCCCCGGCCCCAGAACAACACTTCTCCCAAAATA
>LGET01000134.1 GCA_001507935.1 Thermococcales archaeon 44_46 | reverse complement strand
AGGACAGGAGAGAGATGGCTTTGTTTGCTGTTGGGCTGTGGCACAATGTGTTTGCTGTTAGGGTGGTGAGGTAATTTTGTCCCAAAGTCAGAAATTACCAAAATTTTTTTATACTCATAATTAGGTTGAGTATCAATGATAGTAAAGAGGTGGTTTGATGAGTGAGGCATATAACTACCAGCTTTTGTTGAAGCACATTCTCGAGAGCGGTGTGACGTACGCTCCAAAGCAGGAAATCGTCTACAGAGATTTGAAGAGGTTCACCTACAGAGACATCTACGAGAGAGTTCACAGGCTGGCAAGCGCTCTTGAGGAGCTTGGCGTAAAGAAGGGAACGAAGGTGGCGGTTCTGGACTGGGACACGAACCGCTATCTGGAATGCTTCTTCGCTATCCCCATGATGGGGGCGGTTTTGCATACGGTCAACGTCAGGTTAAGCCCCGAGGACATACTTTACACGATGCAGCATGCCGAGGATGAGGTGGTTCTGGTTTACAAGGACTTCGTACCGCTTATAGAATCAATTGCGGACAAGCTCGACACCGTGAAGAAATATGTTGTTATGACAGACGACACAATGCCCGAAACGAAAATTCAAAGAAATAAAGCGATAAACAAGGAGGTGCAAAAATGGAGATAACGATCCAGTTTATTATTGTAATTGTATATTTTGTTTTGATTATTGGTCTGGGAGTTTTTGCAAAGAAGTTTGTGAAGAGTTCAAGAGATATATTAGTTGCGGGCCGTAATTTAGGGTTAGCATTGACTACAGTAGCAATAGCGGCGGAGTGGCTTGGTGGAACAAGTACTGTTGCAGTTGGTCAGTGGGCCTTTAAATATGGTATTAGCCCAATTTGGTATAATATTTCGACTTCTTTTGGAATGTTTCTTTTTGGTTTAACTTGGGCTGCTTTATATCATAAAATGAAAGTTTATACAATTCCTGAGATGATTGAAAGAGTATATGACAGGAGAACAAGGTTAACTTCAGCAGCCTTTTTCATAATTGCCTACCTTTTGCTTTCGGCAGTCCAAATCGGAGCTATAGGTGCTTTGTTTAGTGGGGCACTGAGAATGGATATAAACACGGCTATTATAATTGCAGGTCTTGGAATTACGATCTATACCTTGGCTGGAGGAATGTATAGTGTTGCCTTAACTAACTTTGTCCATGTTTTTGTAATTTGGATTGGAATTGGTGCAGCTTATCTCTTTTATATGTCGAAGGTTGGGTGGTATGATGGAATTGCAAGGGCTTTAGACCAATGGGTTGCTCAGGGGGCAATAACACTAACAAGTGAGAAAGCGTTAGATCCCTTTGGTATGGGGTATTCAACAGTTCTTGCATGGATTCTAGGAGGAATAACAGGAACTTTCGCTGCTCAAGCAAGTGTACAGCCTATTTTTGCTGCTAAAGACTGGAAAACTGCCAAAAGAGCTGCTTTATTAACTCCCTTGATAGTAGCTCCCTTAGGGATTCTGGTTACAAGTATCGTTTTAGCCACAATAGCATTGCACGGGAATTATGTTGGAACTGATACGAGACTGGCCTTTCCATTAGCCTTGATGATGATTCCAAATCCGATTTTAAGTGGTATAACAATGGCGGGAGTTTTTGCCGCAATAGCTTCAACAGAAGCACCAATTCTTTTAGGAATGGCAACAATGTTTGTTAGGGATATCTATCATACAAAATTACGGCCAAAGGCAGATGATGATGAGATAGTGAAGGTTACTCGTTTAGGGACATTTATAGCTGGTATTATAAGCATAATTATGGCTTTGGCTATTAAGGAATTACCTATAGCGACCTATGTTAATTATGCAATGAGAGGCTCGGTCTTCATACTATTAGCTTTAGCAATTTACTGGGCAAAACCCTCACCAAAAGCTGCGATAATCTCAATTTATTCTGCCTTAATTACAGCAGGGATTTGGTATGCTTATTATATGCAAAACAAAGCATACCCATATGGAATTCACATTGTTTATGCCACTACAGTAATTTCATTCGTGGTTGCAATATTAGCTACGTACTTAGTTCCCGGAGGAAAGAGAGATACAACACCAGAAGAACTTTTGGTGCCACCAGAGGAAAATGTATAAAAATAAGGGTAAAAACCCTTTCTATTCTTCTTTGCTAGGGTTCTTTCTATCTTTCTGAAATTCCTCACTGACTTCAGAGAGTGGACTGGGGAAGAAAAGCATCAAAAGCTTTTTAACCTCATAATTTTTGAATGTGAGTGAAAGCAAAAATTTAAATAAGCTTGTGCCAAACCGGCCATTAGTCTGGCATATTTTCACGTTCACAAATTTAGGAGGGAGTTAAAAATGGCAAGGAACAAGCCTATAGCGAAAAAACTTCGTTTGGCAAAGGCAGCTAAACAAAATAGACGAATACCCGTCTGGGTTATTGTTAAAACTAATAGAAAGGTTTTAACTCACCCTAAGAGGAGATATTGGAGGAGAACAAAGCTTAAGGAGTGATGAGAGATGGCAGAAGAGAGAGTTTACGTTATCCCAATTAGAAAAATCATAAAGATAGTTCCAAGATGGAAAAGAGCACCAAGGGCCGCTCACTATGTTAAAGAGTTTATAGCAAGGCATACAAAAGCAGATGAAGTACTTGTGGGAACAGATGTTAACGAGAAGATCTGGGAACGAGGAATAGAAAAACCGCCCAGCAAACTTCGTGTTAAAGTTACTATCGAAGAAAGAGAAGGAATTAAGGTGGCTGAGGTCCACCTTGCTTGATTCTTATATTTTCCAATGAGGGAAAGACCGAGGGTGTGAAAATGCATATCGAGAGACTTGACTTTGAAAATTCACCGTACCTTGGAGTTTTTGGACTAGCCACTGATAAATTTGCACTGGTTAGGGAAGGCCTTCAAGAAAAGAAGCTCAATGTGCTGAGAGAAGTCCTGAAAGTCCCTCTTATAGAAACAAGCATAATGAAATCTAGGATAGTAGGCATATTTGCTGCAGCTAATTCGAGAGCAATTGTGGTGCCTTACTATATATGGGATGCAGAGCTTGATAAAATTAAGGCTTCCCTACAGGAAAATGGATTAGATGTCACCATTGAACCAGTCTTAAGCAAGTTAACGGCATTTGGGAATCTTATACTCGTAAATGATAAAGCAGCATTAGTCAGTGCAAAGTTCACAAGGGAGGAAGCAAAGCAGTTTGAGGACATCTTCGATGTTGAGGTAGAGAGAGGCATAATAGCAAATTATCATGCTGTTGGAAGTGTAGGAGTAGTTACTAACAAAGGTGGCTTGATTCACCCTGAAGCAACTGATGAAGAGCTTGAATGGCTCGAAAGTCTCTTTAAAGTTGATTTCTATGTAGGAACCGCCAACATGGGTGTGCCCTTTGTGGGTTCGTGTATGATTGCAAATTCATTTGGTGTTGTGGTTGGCCACCTTACGTCTGGTCCTGAGATAGTTAAGATCGAAGAAGCGCTTGGATTTTTGGGGTGAGGAGCAATGGAGGTTAAGATATTCCGTGTTAAAGGAACATTTGAAAAAGGAGGGAAAAAATTCAGGTTTACCAAAGAATACAGAGCTTTAAAGCCAGAAGACGTTAGGGAACTTGTTTTCTCAGACATTGGAAGTAAGCATCGTGTTAAGAGGGCAAAGATTTTCATTGAAAGCATTGAAGAGATAGAACCCGTGGAAGCCGAAAATCTCGTTGTTAAGAGGCTTAGCTTGGAACTCGCTTAGTTTTTTTCTTTTTTAACCAACACCCAACACCCTTAAAAACTTCTTTAATTATTCTTTGTGGTGGTGGAAATGAGTGAAAGGAATGAGCAACTTGAGAGATTAGCTTATGAATATCAACTTTTACAGGGACAGGCCCAGCTCTTGGCTCAAAACCTCGAGCTTTTAAACCTCGGGAGAAACGAATTTCAAGCTGTTAAGGAAACTCTTGAAGGCCTTAAGGATGTCGAAGATGAAAAACCAGAGATTTTGGTACCTATAGGTGCAGGGTCTTTCTTAAAGGGAAGGGTAGAAGATAAGAACAATGCTATTGTTAGTGTCGGCGCTGGTTATGCAATTGAGAAGAGTTTAGATGACGCTATAGCCTACCTCGATGAGAGAATCAAGGAATATGAAAGTGCCATTGCCAAGACCCAAGAGGCACTTCATCAGCTAGAGCACAAGCTTCAGGATTTGGCGGAAAAAGCCCAAAAACTTCAACAACAGCAGGCCATGGGGTTTAAGGTTCCCAAGAAGTGATTTTGCTTTTCTCTTTTCTGAAAGTATTCCAATTTAATACTTTCTTTTATTACATGAAAGCTTGGAATCAGGAGCTAGGGTTATTTTTCTAATCGAGTTCTCCCCTATACCATTCCACCGTTTTCAGAAGACCTTCTTTAAGAGAATACTCCGGTTTAAAACCGAGCTTCATTATTTCGCTTATATCCGCTTGGCTGTGCCTTATATCTCCCGGCCTTGGTTTATCAAAGATGATTGAGCTTGAAGAACCTGTTATTTCAATGATTTTAAGGGCAAGCTCCAAAATGCTTGTTCTCTCTCCCTTTGCAACGTTGAAGACCTTACCGTTAGCTTTACTGCTCTCAGCTGCGAGTATATTGGCCTTGACAACATCCTTAACGTAGATGAAATCTCTAGTCTGCTTTCCATCACCGTAGATAATGAGAGGCTCTCCTTTAAGGGCCCGATTGATGAAGATGCTTATCACGCCGGCATACTGATTATACCCCTGTCTCTCCCCGAAGACGTTGAAGTATCTCAAGCTTACGGTTGGAACTCCATAGAGCTC
>LGET01000133.1 GCA_001507935.1 Thermococcales archaeon 44_46 | reverse complement strand
TAAAGGTGTAGTTCTTAACTTCCCAGCCCAGAGCCTTAATCCGCTCAAAGCTTTCGTTGGAAATCAGCAAGGGGGATTCAAATGAAGCATGGGCGTAAGTGGATTCAAAGATCTTTGCAGGTATCTGAATCCTAACCCACAGAGAAGAGTTAATCTCCCTCAAGATAACTCCAACCCTCTCATCGTAGTGGGATCGGTAGATTATGCTTCCATCGTCGATTATTACGTTTTCTGCATTTTTTAGTGGAGTAAGGTCATAATAAATGCCAGGCCTGTTAAGGCGAACCTCCACAGCTAACGAGTCCATTGGATTGTAGCATGCACTGGCCAATGGAACAAAGATCAGCAAACTAATGAGCACGAACTCTTTCCTCATGTTCTCACCAATATAGAACTTGACTTCAAAGTATATACCCCTATCGATAAGTTCAGAAATACTTGAAGCTGTTCTGACATTGAAAAATAACCCAAATAGATTTAAGTTTGTCAAAATCAAAACGTTTTTATCTTTTCACCTTGAAGATAAGAGTTGGTGGTTTCTATGGTAGTTGAAGATGAGATTTTTAACGACATACAAACAAACGGCATAATTGGGCCACACTCAAAGATGCTCGGCCCCGTAGCAGACGGAGGAAAAATAATCTTTCGCACAGCCCCCGGATGCTGGGGCCCGATGATCACTCCCACAATCAGGGGAGGACATGAAGTCAACATGCCGGTTGCGGTAGAAGGGGCAGAGATTGGGGACGGCATAGTGATTAAGATAAAGAGCATAAAGGTTCTCTCAAAAGCAGCTTCTTCAGGCGTTGATGTCGCTAGAGAAGGAG
The DNA here is from genome assembly GCA_001507935.1 of Thermococcales archaeon 44_46. GTDB lineage: Archaea > Methanobacteriota_B > Thermococci > Thermococcales > Thermococcaceae > Thermococcus_A. The sequence goes on along the minus strand of LGET01000133.1, from coordinate 3,996 downwards.
CGTTTGTTGGAGACCCATACGTCGCAAAGAAATGTCCAAGCTGTAACGAGCCATGGCCCGAATTTGAGGTTGTTGGCATAGGGGAAGATGCAGTGAGGTGCAAGAACTGCGGCTCGCCGACTTCTCCCTTCAAGATGGTCAACGGCTATACAATGGTTTTTGATCACAACCTTGGAGTTGGAGTTACCGTAAACAAGGAAACCGCCGAGATGATAGCCAAAGATGCATGGGAGTGGCACGCTCTTCCCAAGAATTCAAAGCAGGTGCCGATACTAATCTTCGCCAAGGCAGATATAGTTGGAGTTCCCTCAAGGATGAGACCTTTCTTGGGACAGCTTGGAACGGTTCCAGCTGTAGACATCCCGGACTCCCACAATGCCGGGGATTTTGGCTCATTCCTAATCAACGCCCCCCATCCATACGGGATAACCAAGGAGGACTACGAGACAAAGCTAACCGATGGGCATTTGGACGTTGATTCAGTCAGGGAAGGAAGCATACTGATAGCACCTGTAAAGGTCAAAGGAGGAGGAATTTACGCCGGAGACGCTCATGCAATGCAGGGAGATGGAGAGGTAGCGGGGCATACAACCGATGTAACTGCAGAGAGTGTTCTTGAAGTTTCGGTTGTCAAAAACGTAAATCTGGATGGCCCAATATTGCTACCTCCTGAGGAAGACCTGCCTCCACTCGCAAAGCCATGGAGAAAAGACGAATGGGAGAAAGTGCAGAATCTGGCAAGAAGGTTTGGAATTGAGCCTGAGCCTGTGGCTCCAGTGCAGATTATTGGTTCAGGACCAACTATAAACGAAGCTGCAATGAGAGGTTTTGAAAGAGCTGCAAAGCTCTTTGGAATGAGCGTAGAAGAAGTTAGAAACAGAGTAACGATAAGCGGTGCCGTGGAGATCGGAAGGCTTCCGGGAATAGTTCAAGTGTCAATGCAGGTTCCGTTGAGTGCTTTAGAAAAAATAGGGATAGACGAGATAGTGGTCAAGCACTATGACCTTCCCTATTGATCTTTTGTCTTTATTTTAATTTCAACGGGCGTTGGATTTTTGAGGTTGTCGCTAACCGGACAGCGTTTCTCAACTTCCTTTATCCATTCTGAGAGCTCGGATTCCGTAAAGTTGCCCTCAGGAAGTATCTCAACCTTAATCTCTTTGTACCCAGCACGTTCACCGTCGAGTCCTTGAAACTTCCTCGGGTCAAGTATTCCTGCAGCCTTGACCTTGATTGAACTAATATCTATCCCCTTCTCCTTCGCTACCACATAGCCCGTAATAGCCAAGCATCCTGCCAAAGCAACGAGAAGATATTCCACTGGGTTCGGCCCTTCGTTAGTTCCACCCAACTCAGGGGGTTCATCAACCACAATTGTGAATTCTCTAACCTTTGCAACCATTTTTGTTGGAGATTCAGTCTTTCCTTCGACATAGAATTGGATTGTAACCTCTTCCAACTTCCTCCACTCCCAATTATCCAAAATATTTCATCTCCGCTCTTGCCTTCAAGCCCTGGATGGATGTCAAATCTAACAACTCCCACTGGAACTTTTCCTTCTACCGCTTCAACAATTTTTGCAACACCCCTATGACCAAAACCTCCACAGAGCTCAATTGCTACTACCCCTTTGTTAACAAGTTCTTTTGCAATTCCGCAGGCTTCATAGTAGTTTTTAACTCCAACTACATGAAGCTCCACAACAGGCGTTGAAATAATGGCCTTATGCTTTTCAGGATCTGCCTCCGGGGCTAAGAATATAAATGCTACTTTAAGCTTGTCCATCATATCACCTTCATAAAAAGTTAAAAATCAGAGAACATCTCTAATGGTTTTTTCAATTTTCTCAGTACTAGGCATCCATTCCTTTTCTAAGGCTGGACTGAATGGAACTGGAGTTGCTGGGGCAGTAACAAGTTTAACCGGAGCTTTTAAGCTATCAAAGGCCTTGTTAACGGCCAAAGCTGCTATGTCCGTGGCAAAGCTACATCTTGGATACGCCTCATCAACAACAACGAGCCTTCCAGTCTTCTTTATTGAGTTAAGTATTGTCTCCTCATCTAAGGGTACAAGACTCCTTGGGTCAATGACTTCAACGCTTATTCCTTCCTCTTCAAGTTTGTTTGCAACTTCTAAAGCCCTGTGGACCATCAAAGCTGTTGCAACAACCGTGACGTCTTTACCTTCCTTTTTTACATCAGCCTCTCCAAGAGGTATTGAATAAGGCTCTTCCGGAACTGGACCTTTAATTCCATAAAGCATCTTATGTTCAATGAAAATAACCGGATCATCGTCTTCAATTGAAGATATCAAAAGCCCTTTGGCATCATATGGCGTTGAAGGATACACCACCTTCAATCCTGGAACATGGATAAAGAGAGCGTGTAGGGATTGTGAGTGTTGGGCAGCGGCGCTTGCACCCGCTCCAGAAACCGTTCTGATAACTATTGGTATCTTGGCCTTTCCACCAAACATGTATCTCATTTTTGCTGCTTGGTTGTAGATTTGGTCATAAGCTACGCCAAGGAAGTCTATGAACATTAACTCTACAACAGGTCTCAACAAGCCTGATGCAGCAGCTCCTACCCCAGTTCCAATGAAACCGCTCTCTGCTATTGGGGTATCCCTTACTCTTTCTTCTCCGTACTTTTCTATGAGTCCTTTTGTGACACCAAAGATTCCTCCATATCTTCCAACGTCTTCGCCCATTACGACAACTTTTGGGTCTTTTGACATTTCATAGTCCAAAGCCTCATTGAGCGCCTCTGCAAAAGTAATCTCCCTCACCACTGCCATACTAACACCCCCTTGGTTGGGGTCGAGAACACATCTTCAAGAACTTCCTTCGGCTTGGGCCATGGGCTTTCCTCTGCAAACTTGATAGACTCTTCTATCTCTCTCTTTACTCTTTCCCTAATAGTATCGAGTTCTTCTTTAGTTAGGAGACCCTTCTCAAGGACTGTTTTCTCAAAGAGAACTATGGGGTCTTTGTTCTTCTTCCACCATTCCACTTCCTCCTTTGACCTATATATTTGGGGATCGCCCTCAAAGTGTCCTCTGAACCTATAGGTCTTTGCTTCTATTAGTGTTGGTCCCTCTCCATTCCTAGCCCTCTCTATCGCTTCTTTAGCGACTTCATAAACCGCAAAGACATCCTGGCCATCTACACTAACTCCCGGAATTCCATAAGCAGCAGCCCTCTCAGCGACGCTCTTTATGGCTTGCTGCTTTGAATAGGGGAGGGATATCTGGTAGAGGTTGTTTTCACATACAAAAACTACTGGAAGCTTCCATATTGCGGCAAGATTTATTGCCTCATGGAAGTTTTGTTGATTAGAGGCACCATCTCCAAAGAAAGCCACTGCAACGTTATCCAAGCCATTTAGTTTTATGCCCAATGCGGCTCCGACTGCGTGGGGAATACCTCCACCCACTATACCGTTTGCTCCCAATTCTCCTACATCCAAATCGGCTATGTGCATTGAGCCACCTTTTCCTTTACATATCCCTGTAGCCTTACCAAAGAGTTCGGCCATTGATGCCTTGATATTACCGCCTTTTGCAATAAAGTGACCATGTCCCCTGTGAGTACTCGTTATGAAGTCCTCTTTCCTTAGGTGGGCCATTACTCCTGTTGCGACAGCTTCTTCTCCAATGTAGAGATGAACAAAGCCCGGGATTTTTCCTTGGGCAAAAAGCTCTGCAACCCTTTCTTCATGCTCTCTTATCTTAACCATGGTTTCGTACATCCACAACAACTTTTCCTTAGGTATCTCCGCCATATTTTTCGCCTCTGCTGGGTTTAGATTTAAAAAAGAGGTTATTTTGCAAATGTCAATGATTAAAGGTATGCCACAGATTAAACATTTAAGGTTTCACATTAAAGAGGTATATATACTTTTCTATTTCTCGCTCCAAAAGTTTATTAAGATCAAATGAAAATAACAGTATGGTGATATTATGTCAAGAATAAATGTCATTATGCCAAAATTAGGT
>LGET01000132.1 GCA_001507935.1 Thermococcales archaeon 44_46 | reverse complement strand
CCCGAAATTATTGATATATACGCCCATCTAGCCATCCTTGCATTATCAGAGCGCTTAGGGAAGCCTAAAATCCCAATAGGGGAATTAGTTCTTATAACGCTGAAAAAGGTTTTTAGTCATCCTTTCTTCTTAGGAGCATTGGTTTTTATAATACTTGAAATTATAGCTTATTTAGGGTTTCTCCCCTTTGGAGTTACTGTTCTTCTCGCTATTCCATTTCTGCCGTTTTCCAAGCTTTTGCTAAAGGAAGAATGTTCTAAAATTCTTGAAAAAGTACAAACCCTCAGAGGAGTGACACTTGAGAACTTAGCCCGTGAACTCAGAAAGCCTCCGAGAAGGCTCAAGTTACCGCTGGTGCTTCTTTTCCTCAAAAAGAAAATTGTTATCCTTGACCTCTCCCCCATGGATGTTAGAGATAGTTTAGTAACTCCAAGAGGTTCTGAATCTGAAGGCGTTGCTCAATGGGCCATCAAACGTTATCCTCTCTTAATGAGGGAGATCATCAAAAATCCTAGAATAAGAGTAATAGAATTAGCTTATCGTGTAGATATGCCCCCTTATGACGTTCTTAGACTTCTTAGAGAACTTTCCCGCTATGGAGTAGTTGAGCTTAAGAAAGCTGTGGTAGATTACGAGGTACGCCCTTTAGACCCGCTCCTGAGGTGGTCTGAGGTATGAAGATAAAATTGCTCTCTTACATTTCTGCCTTCATAGTTGCGAGCTATATTGTTTATCTTGATTATCTCTTTGTTCAATCCACTGTAGGAAAAATCGTTCAGATTTTCTTTCCAGAAATTCCTCGGTATTCTGTTCATGAATTTGTTACGTACCTCTTTTTAACAACCGGTGCGTTTGTCATTTTATTTTATCTAGCCTATTTCATTTTCTATCTTTATATCAAAGAAAACGAAGGCTCAAAGCTAATTCCCCGATTTTTTCCGAAAGTATCAATAGTCATCCCTGCCCACAATGAGGCCATTAACATTGGGCGTCTTTTAGAAAGCATCCAGTATCAGGACTATCCTTTCGAGTGCTATGAAATAATAGTAGTGGACGACGGCAGCGTTGACGGTACCGGTGAGATAGCCATGCGATACGGAGCTAAAGTAATAAGACACGAAAAGAACGTGGGAAAAGCCAAGGCACTTGAAGAGGGTATAAAAGCCGCCAAAGGAGACGTCATTATAACCATGGACGCAGATTCTCATTTTGCTGATGGTTCCTCTCTGAGGAACATCGTAGAAGAGCTCTTTAGCAGACCCTTCATTGGTGTCTCCACTGGAGTTCTCAGGATTGAGAAAAGAACAGGGAAGTTAATAGAGAAACTTCAGGAATTAGAATTTCTGTATTCTTTCGACGTGGGAAGAAGGGTTCAAAGTTACCTCGATTGGCTTCTTGTAGTTCCTGGTGCTTTTTCTGCTTTCAAAAGTTATTTTATAAAATCTCTTCCTACGATACCTAAAGACACACTGGGTGAGGACTTTGATCTAGGAATGATTGCCTACAGAGCTGGACTTACTTCAAGCTTCGAGCCTCACGCAAGAATAAGAATTTATACAGAGCCTATGGAGTCTTGGAGAGGACTTTATAAACAGCGTGTTAGGTGGTATTACGGCGGTCTTCAAGTTCTAGCCAAACATCGTGACATGATACTTAACAGAAAATATGGGGAAAGAGGAATATTTCTTTTCTTTCATATGATTTTTCTTGAATACTTTCTCCCAGTTCTTCATGTGTTTGGAATTGTCATGTTTCCATCTATTTTAATCCTTCAGAATCTCCTGGGATTTCAAATCTTTGACATAAACGTTCCAATGAAAGTTCTGGTGACAGTTTTTCTTCTGGTACTCTTGCTACAATATCTTCCAAGCATTTTCGTTAGTACCTTGACCATAGTAATGGAATGGGGATCTAAACATGTTCTCAGGTACATTCCAGTAATATTTCTCTATCACTTTCTTTACAATGTTATCTTATCCTTTGCAAAGGTAGATGCAATTCAGAAGTTCCTTAGGAGGGTACCTCAGTCTTGGTGAAAATTTCCACTGGGTGCCTAACTAATATTCAGAGACGTTAAAATGTTCCACTTCCCAATTTTTTCTAGAGATATAAGAAAATAGCTGCCAACCAAGTTCAAAGGGATATCAGACTCAAAACAGCCTTCCAATTCTTGCAATACTTTTGTAACCTCTTGATAACTTCTTCATTTCTTCCCAAAACTGGCCAGAGAATTGAATCTATATGCAACGGAGGAATTCCCACTTCCTTTGCAACTTCCTTCCAAAAGGCTATAGGGTTTCTATCTGTGAACTTTTTCGTGTAATTTTCAATTCTAAAGTCTATCGGAATGTCGATCTCCATTGGGTAAGGAAGAAACTCTCCAAAAACTATTCTAGAGCCATAGCCAAACATTTTGACAGCAAAAACAATTGTCTTTGCATCTTCATTTGCGTTCATGACTTTAGCTAAATGATCCCTAAATCTCAGTATATTTTCATAGTACTTTCTTAAGTCTTCAATAGTCAGTGAATTCAAAAAAGGTTCCAGCTTTTTAAGGCGATTCAGTTTCGGTTGGATTAGTCTTTTGTTAGTTTTTGACCTTGGAAAGAACTCAGAGTAAGCCTTCACGATGCTTCCTGTTGGGGGATTTCTTGAAAAGTAGTTAGAAAACTCCCACCACCAATCTTCTCCTTTACCTGAAAGCTGATAGCTTACAATTGAGTTCGCTATCACGAGCTTAAGAAAAAGCTCATCGTCATTGAGATTTTTTTGAAGGTTCTCCAAAGCTGAAAACTGCAGATCGACTTTCTCTTCGATAGTTCTAGCGCATTCAATGCCGAGTTCTTTGAGAATACTTTTGAGGGCTTCGACTTTCAATTTCCTCACCAAAAAGAAATTTGAGCAAGGATTTATAGAACTTATGAAAAATATAAAAGAACTACTCAGTCTTCTTTTCTTCTCCAGATTCTTTCTTTTCCTCAGCTCGAGGTTTTGCCGGTGGCTTGAGCCCGTAGCCGAGGATTCTGAACTCTACAGCTTCCCCATCCCTTAAGATGTACCTGACTTTGCCGTCCTCAAGGTGCTCTATCTTAGCCAGGGGATGCCTGTAATCCTTGAACTTTCTAACTTTTTCTTCTGGCAATGGAACCCAATCGAAAAGCTCAAGTTCCTCCTCTTTCCACTCAGTAGTTAAGATATAATGCTCCACATGACCTAGTGCCCCAGTAGGACATACATCAACACAGAACTGGCAGAATGTGCACCTTCCATAGTCTATCTTTGGATGCGCTCTTTTTTCTCCTTCTATCCAAGTCATCTCTATAGCCCTTGCGGGGCATATCTGCCCACACATATTGCACCCAATACACGTCTTCCAGTTGAGAGTATGGAATCCACGATATTTTTCAGCAATTTGTGTATGTTCATAGGGGATTTTAATGGTGACAGGCTTTTTGAAGAGGTACTTAAGCCCAAGCCATGGCTTGAGGAATGAAGGTTTCTTTTTGACTTTCTCCTCCGGGGCAACTTTAAATTCAATCTCTTTTACATTCTCCATCTTCATCACCTATCTATATCTGGTGGACAGTTATCAAGGCTCACTAAGATCACAGGTACATCTGCCAGTCTCGCGCCCACTAAAAGCTGTTCTATCACTCTGATTCCATGAGCTATGCTGGGGCCCCTCAATTGAACTCTGTAAGGCTTATTGCCTCCATCACTAACAACATAAGCTCCAAAATCTCCTTTGCTTGACTCCACGTGGGCGTAGGCATCCCCTGCAGGAACTTTGAACCTAGGAAGGGCCTTAAGGGCAGGATGGTCAACTTTGTAGGGACCGCTTGGGGGCCCCATTTCTAGGAGCTGTTCGAGAATATAGAGATCTTGCTCAATCTCAAATCTCCTTACGAGTACTCTCGCCAATGCATCCCCCTCTTTAAGTACTGGTACCTCAAAGTCAAGCTCTGGATAAAGAAGATACGGATCAAGTTTTCTTACATCTGCCTTAACGCCAGTGGCCCTAAGGTTTGGTCCCGTTACTCCTTCTTCCAATGCAAACTTCTTGTCCATAACTCCAATTCCTTCAAGCCTCTTGAAAGTAATGTAATTCTCGAAGAGAACATTATCAAAGTCTTTAAGTTTGTCTTTTAGGTATTCTACGGTGTCTCTAAGCTGCCTTAACCATTTGTCTCCGGGTATGTCTCTTCTAACTCCTCCAGGGATTGTGTAGATGTGGTAAACTCTCGCCCCAGTAAGTTCCTCAAAAAGTGCCATGAATCTTTCTCTATAGGCTGCAGCCCACTGTCCAGCAGTATAGACTCCAAGCTTGAATGCCATTCCCATTGTCCAGAAGAGATAAGAAGTAACTCTAGCCATCTCCAGCACAGTTGTTCTGATCCATTGAGCTCTTTCTGGAACTTCCCATCCCATAAGCTCATCAACAGCCATGGAATAAATGGCCTCTGGCACATCTGGTTCTGGAACACATACTCTCAAGAAGAGTGCTATGTTTGTATACCACGGCCTGTACTCGGCAAGCTTTTCGAAACCTCTGTGGAGGAAGCCAGGGTTTGCTATGGCTTTGACAACTCTATTACCATCCATTTTAAGGATTAAGCTGTAGTTTTCGGTAGCCATGTGCTGGGGACCAAAGAATAACTCGTAAGTGTCCTTCTCGAGGGGTAAAAGCTCCATGCCATTCTCTCTCGCTTCTTTAACTAACTCTTGTTGTGAAACCATTTTCTCACCTCAGATCACATAATCTTCTTTATCTTCTTCAAATCTATCAAGCAGTTTGTACTTCTTCTTTACATACCCAAGCATATCGAAGTCTTTTCTATGGCAAACTCCTGCTTCCTTATCTTCATCCTCAAGAATCCACGGCATTTCGAGCTT
>LGET01000131.1 GCA_001507935.1 Thermococcales archaeon 44_46 | reverse complement strand
ATAAGGGCTATGTTCGAGCTCGCCGACAAATGGGGGAGCATAAAGAAGACCAACAAGAGCCTTGGGATTTTGAAGTGAAGCCAAACCTTTTATAATTTTTTTACAGATTTTTCCTCATGGAAGCTGAAGAGCACCTCCTTGCCTTGGGTCTGATACTTATCCTTGCTTTCTTTCTCTATCCTAACGAAACTATCTCCGGGACTTTCTGTGAGGGCAGCTTTGGAAAACTGGGGAGCTATGAGGTGAGCGTACGGGACGGGTTTTTGAAAGTCTATCAAAACGGTGAAGAAGTCTTCACGGCAAAAGGGGAGCATATCTTTGTTAGAAAAGCAAACGTGGAATACTTTATCTCAAACGGGTGCTACTCGGTCAGCGTAAGGGAGAAGCCCGAAAAGGCCCTCTACCTTTTCGTTGCGGGGGTTGTCATAATTGGAGCAACCTTCTATTACATCGCCTTCCTTAAATACCGTTAAATTCCGAGTTTTCTTTTTACTTCCTCCAAGCTTAGTCCTTTCACAAGGAGGTCTTTTTCCCTGCTTGTCTCGCCCCTTATGATGATAACTTCAGCACCAAGAAGCTTCGAAAAGAACTTCACAACTTCCTTATTTGCCTTCCCTTCCACAGGTGGAGCTTTTACCCTGACCTTCAGCCTTTTTCTCCACTCATCTATGCCCTCAATTTCAGTTTTCTTTGCATTTGGCTGCACGTATATCTGGATTACCACTCCATCTTTGGATTCCTTGATCATGCAATCACCGGGAACATCTAGAGAAAATGGTATTTAAATCTGACCTCCTCCCCGCCTGAGGGGCGAGGTTTCGAAAGAAAAGGTAAGGGCTCAGTGAGAACTTGAACTCTCTCCAGAAGAAGAAAGTGAATACTGCCATACAACGTCTGGAGGGAACAATCCTTTCCTGAATTTTTCTATGATTTCCCTCGCTTTCGAATACGCAAAGTCGAACGTTTCTTTGTCTATGAGCTCATAGAGAAGGGCCATCTCAAGCTCGTCCTCATCAAGAAGGAAAATTTCCCCGTTGGGGAAAATGAAAATGTCTAGGAACAAATCCAGCATCTCAAGGGTGTCGCCTTCCCTCTTGGTATAAGCCAGGACGTCAACGTATAAGCCCTTAAAGTTGCCCTCCCTGTCGTAAACCTTCAAGATATCATAGTTTTCGCCAACAAAGGCAAAATACACCATCGTGTACCCGTTCTCTATGACCTTGACTCCGTTTACAAAAAGCGGAGCAAGCATGCCTTCGAACTTTGATTTTGCTACTATTATGTCCCCTAAGTCCGCGATAAGCTCGTCTTCTCGCTCAAGAACTCTGTTCGGAATTCGCTTGTAGATGAGATGGAGCATATCTACCAATCATGGTCCGGGCTGAAGGTTTTTATATCTTCACTTCAAAGATGCTATCAGCAGGATTGAGAGACCACAGGGTGGGAGTTATCGCTCCCTAAAGTTGATTAGGTAGAACCCTGCTGTATTTGATCATATTGATTACTTCGGCACTCTCTCCGAGCACTCTCACCAAGGGCTCCGTTCTGGTTGCTATGACAACCGTTTTTTCCATTCTTTTCAGTTCTTCTATTAACCAGGGAATCAAAACTTCAGCACTATAATCATCAAGACCCACGGTCGGGTCGTCGATAAGGAAAAGCTCAGCATTTTTGGCTACCAGCGCACCAGCCAGTTGCAACCTTCTCCGTTGTCCTTGGGATAAGTGAGAGATTAACGCCTTGGGATTAATTCCAAAGCGTTTGAGTATATCTGAATGATCCTTGAAGAACGTCCCATAAAGGGTACTTATCACTGTTACATATTCTAATGCCCGCAGGCTCTTTGGCAGGTTTATCTGCTCATCTAAGAGAAAAACCTTCTTTTTAACTCTCTCAATTGGTTGTCCATCCAACTCTATCTTCCCGCCCAATGGCTTTAAAAGTGTGCCAATGGTTCTTAAAAGCGTTGTTTTTCCTGTCCCATTAGGCCCGTACAGTATTACGGTTGCTCCTCTTTCACACTGAAAGCTTATGGGGCCAACTACTGGGGTTTTGCTGTATCCAGCTATAAGGTTGCTAACTTTTAACACCCTGCATCACCCCTATTGCATCTACCAGAGCGGCAGCTCCGATACCGAACCAGAGATATATAAAGACTAGGTTTTTGGAAATCACAGTAAACACAAGCGCTATAGCCAACGGAAGGAGTGCGCTAAGGAAAACCGCCGAAAAAGGTATGGATGCAGTTGTAGAAATTGTTATGCCGATCCCGGTTCTTTGAACCTCAATTTCACTATTCCTAAGCGGGATGTAGTGGCCAAGTTCGTGGAAATAGATCATTAGAATCACCGAAATGAGAAGTTCAATGTTGATGGGATTTTTAATGAGACATTCAAACTTGTTCAGGTACATTGCTCCACCGAGTGCTGTCAGGAATAACAATAGGAATAGGAACATGCCAACTAAGGGTTTTCCAATGGCTTTAGTGAACTCCCAAAACTTCATGTTTTCACCTCCGGGACAACTTTAGCTTGAGCCAAACTACGCGGGCGGGGAAGATTAAAGTCAAGAGCATAAAGATGAGGTATTTCTGTTGTATATACATGCTCAACCTCCCGATTATAAAAACTGAAACCAAATAAAAAAGCAAATAGCTACCCAAAGACTCCCCTGTATCCAATGAGGGACCAACTGCGGATACTGTGAGGATACTAAGGAATACAACAAGTGCGGTTCCCTCAAAGCTACCAATTCCTAAGTACTTTAGGAGTGTAAAGGCACCCAGGATTACTGCAGTTCCAAAAATGGTATTCAGGAGAATTTCCATCACAAAACCTTCCCAGAATTTTCCCCTCAGAACCTTCAGACTCCACAGATAGTTATCCAAATAGCCAGCTCCAGAGAAAAAGACTGGCAACATTAGTGATAAAATCGCCGATAACGAAGTAAAAATTCCTCCAAGCAGGAGCGTCTGGAAGTCCCCGCTGACGGCGACTGTAGAAAAGTAAGTTGCTCCTCCCCCAACTGGGGATACCCAAAGTTTTGTGTTTTGAACCTTCTGAGTAATGAACACCATACCAATGAAGATGATGCCTAAAGGCCATAGGAATAGCGGGTTGATCACGGTGATCGGTCTTTTTTTAATCCAAAACATAACTATCCTCCTTTGGGGCAGCAATTTTGGCAGGGGTTTGATTAACAGAATGATCAAAAACAGAATGCCATAGCTGGGGGAGAGCACAGACGCTATTATGAAGCCTATTATGATAAACAGCGAAATATCTACGAGACCCAAGAATAAGAAAATTGACAGAATAAGATAGGAAAAGTCAATAAGTTGAGAGATATAGACAAAGGTAGGAAACGGTAAAAATGATAGGAGACTTAATATGGTAATCCTCCAATCCCGAGCAGGCATATAATTAATACTCAAGATAACACGAGGGTTGTGTTCGATTGAGTAAATCACTCCAACAACGGTTGTCATTATTAACATATTCACCATTAAAATGTTCTCAGGCACCTCCTTGAGCAGCGGTGATAGGATATTGAGGGTGTAAAATGTTCCAATACTTACAAATAGGAAGGTAATATAGCTAAATCTCTTGAAGAGGGTCTTAAACCAGATCAAGACCAGAAAAGACATGCCTCTCATACTGAACCCCCAGATAATAATGAAAAATCAGGGAGCTAAGATACTATACAGTTGCACACGTATTTCACATAGAAGAGTCCAGTGTGCCAAGTGCACGAATCCATGGCACCATGACATGCTAGTCTTGGACACACCACTCCACAGGCCACAATGGAACCAAAGATTAGAACAATGATTGAAATTGCCAGTACTACGACTATAACTTGGACTATTCTCAGTTGCCTTGATCCTTGTGGAGTCGGCTTGCTGTACCAGAGCAGTATTGCTGTGATGGCATAGCTTAGAAAAATAAGCAATGGGGTTGCCTTAAATGTTGTTGCGCCATCAGAGGAAATTTTCTCGAGCAACAAGGGGACATTGATGTCTCTAGTGATTGATAGAATCGAAAGTACCACAAGGGAAGATTGTGCTATCAGAGTTCCTAAGAATGCTATTGCTACAACAAGTAGCATTTTTTCTTTTTTAAATAGTGAACCTATATCCACTCGTATCACCTCCAGTAGCTTTCATTAAAACTTTATTACCACCTATTATTTAAAAACTTTGTTATCACATATTATTTAATATTTAATAATAATGATTTTAATGATTATGATCTTCACTCGATTATAGTTTTTTTAATCATATTAGATAAATTAATATTGGATAGAGCGTTAAAATTATATTACACTTAAAGGGGAGAGCTCGTCTATTTCTAAGCGCGATCTCTGCTTCTTTCTGAGCGAGATACTGGAGACTACCATCAGGATTTTAAGGTGACCTTTCAATAGTCTGGGTCATCATCTCGCAGCTTGGGGGGAGTTGAGAGAGAAAATAGAAAAGGCTCTTCAGATCAAGTGTTAAACTCCGAAAATCAGCTCCTTCAGTTTCCTCGGAAGTTCCTCAATGCTTACCCTTATCTGCTCCCTCGTGTCTCTATCCCTTATCGTCACGGTATTGTCTTCGGGTGTCTGGTTGTCTATTGTCACACAGTACGGCGTCCCTATCTCGTCATACCTCGCATATCTCCTTCCAATAGTGTCTTTCTCGTCATAGACCACTATGAAGCCCTCTTTTTGCAGGGTTCTGAAGACGTCATAGGCTATGTTCGTTAGGGGCTCCTTGGCTACGAGAGGAAGCACGGCAACTTCTATTGGCGCCATGTCCTTCTTTATCTTGAGATAAACTCTTCCGTCCTCGTCTACGGCTAGGGAATTCTCAAGGAGCAGGTAGAACGGTCTATCGATACCAAAGCTCGGCTCCAAGACGTG
>LGET01000130.1 GCA_001507935.1 Thermococcales archaeon 44_46 | reverse complement strand
TCCAGCTTTGGCGCTGGTTTAGCTGATGTTTGGGTTCTCAGGCTTGACGAGAATGGTAATGTTAAGTGGCAGAAGACTTACGGAGGAAGAGACTGGGATCGGGCTTGGTCGGTTGCCTTAGCTGACAACGGGGACATTATTGTAGCTGGATACTATGGAGCAACTACTCTTGATGGTTCTGGGGGCAATGTTTGGGTTCTCCGCCTTCCTTCGGATGGAAACCTTCCGGATTGCGACTTCTGCAGAGACTCGAGTGCCCAGATAACCAACACAAACGTGGAGGTAAGCAATACGAACTGCGAAGTCCTTAGCGGTGTTAGAAAGTATCAGTTTGAGATCGGACTAATCAGAAAAAGACAGGAGTGGCGTACTGAACAAGCTCCCCTCGCTGTCAAAAATTCGAGTGCTCAAGTTGAAACCATCTACATGGAGCCAGAAACTCAGTACTACCGCTCTACTCATGAAACTATAATGAAAATACCCACTTCTGAAACACACCAAAAAACTGAACCTAACAAACTAGTAGCCAAAATTAAAATCCCACCAAGAGTTCCAATAGCCCCACTCGGTGAAGGCTTCCCTTCAGCTCTCCTCTCCCGCTACGAGCCCCTCGAATTCTTGGGTGAGGGCGGCTTCGCCAAAGTCTTCAAAGCAAGGAGAAAGTCTGACGGCCAAACTGTCGCCCTAAAAATCCCAAGAATTGATGAGAGAACGAGCTCGCTCTTTCTAAAAGAAATAGCCGCTTGGTATTACCTAAACCATCCCAACATTGTAAAGCTCTACAAAGCGGATATATTCCCAATTCCATACCTCGAGATGGAATACGTTGAAGGAGCTAAGATTGACGACAAAATTGTTCGGGACTTGGACAAATACCCCAAACCAGTTGACGAAAATACCGCTTTAAAACTCATCGTAGGCATTGCTGAGGGTTTGAAACATGCTCACTCGAAAGGAATCTGGCATCTCGATTTAAAACCCCTTAATGTACTTCTCAAACGTGACTTGACTCCCAAGATAACCGATTGGGGCTTAGCGAAAATAAGTACAAGGAGCTCTCTTTCAACCAACAGTGGCTACTCACCCCTTTACGCAGCTCCAGAACAGCTTGACGAGGAGACTTATGGGGTTCCAGATCATAGAACCGACATTTATGGCCTTGGTATTATCTTCTACGAACTGTTAACTGGCAAGCTTCCTTACGAGGGGTATTCACTAGGAGCAGTCGTTGGTAAGATTCTAGCAAAGGACATCAAGCCCACACCCCCATCGAAGATTAACCCTGCTTTAGCCAAGTACGATGGAATCTTTGAGAAGCTTTTGGCAAAAAGAAAGGAGGATCGCTACCAGTCCATTGAGGAATTCCTACAAGCTTTAAACGCTCTGGAAGCCCTCCACAAGGAGCGTGAAGAATTAAAGAAAAGCCTCAAAGAGACCAAGCAGACGCTAAAAAAGAGTCGCTCAAAGGAGGAGATCCAGAAGCTCACAAGAGAGGCAGTTGAAAAAACTGCAAAAATTGCGCTTTTGAGTGCTAGGCTCAATGATAAGGCCGAGCTCTTAAATGCTCTCGAGGATTTAAAAGTTTACACAAAGGAGAACCTCGACGAGCTGTTGAATGCTATCTCTCAAGTTGAGGTTATGATTAAGGAAGCTATTCCCCTTAGCGATGAATTTGTTGAAGGGCTTAGAGTTTTGCTCCACAGAATTGAGAAGGAGGTTTAAAAATGCCCGTAGATTTGTCCGGTCCGCTGTTGAGTGAATTTGAAAAAACAAAGAAAGAATTCGACAATGCCGTTTCCAAGGGGGATATGGAGACCGCAAAGAAAAAGGCCTTGAAATGTGCCAGCTTATTAAGACAGCTTGCAAAACAAGTCCCATATAATGCCGAATTTTACTTGAAAAAGGCAAAAAAGTGGGAGAAAGTTGCCAAAGATATTGAGAGTGGAAACTTCGGCAAGAAAGCCGTTATCAGTGCCGAAGGTAAGAGGACTAAGGAAGAAGGTTCCGAGGAGGACGAGTTTAAAGAATACGTTAAAGGGCTGATAGCTAGATCAAACGTCACTTGGGGAGACATAGGAGGGCTAGAAGAGGTAAAGGTCTTGATGATGGAGACTGTGGTTATTTCAGCTTTGCAGAGACCCCAAGCTATTCAACCGTGGAAGGGGATACTCCTCTTTGGGCCGCCAGGGACGGGTAAGACCCTCCTCGCTTCAGCAGCAGCAGGAAGTTTAAACGCCACATTCTTCAACGTTAAGGCTTCAAACGTCCTGAGCAAGTACTTCGGCGAGTCGAGCAAGATAATAAGCGCTCTATATGAAGTTGCGAGGGAAAAAGCCCCATCAATAGTCTTTATCGACGAGATTGATGCTTTAACTACCAAACGTTCAAACGATACCAGCGAGGCCTCTAGGAGAATGCTCTCGACACTGCTTACAGAGCTTGATGGGTTCCAAGACAAGGGAGGTGATTTGCTAGTTCTAACGCTAGCTGCCACAAACACTCCATGGGATCTTGATGAGGCAGTTCTCTCGCGCTTCCCGCGCAGGATTTACGTACCTTTGCCAGATGAGAAGGCCACGAAGGAAATCATTAAGATTAACACCCGTGGATTGGACATTTCAAGGCTTGACTTGGATGCCATAGCTGAGGAAAGCGTGAGGAGGTTTTATTCTGGAAGGGACATAAGAAATCTCTGCCAGCAGGCCATATGGAACATGATAAGGGAGGAGAACAAGGACTTGCACAGGCTCGCTTCCCTGCCCTTCGAGGAGCTGAGGAAGCGCTCTTTGAGGACGAGGCCGCTTGAGATGAGGGACTTTGAGGAGGCCTTCAAGAAGATAAAGAGTCCGCTGACGCGGAAGGACATTGAGCGGTATGAGAAATGGGCGGAGGAGTTCGGGGGGTAATGATGATGAAGGCCGTTCACAGAAAAATCATTGCTTTTTTAGGCTTTGTTATTTTGTTTTATGCTCCATTAGTGAGTAGTGCTGAGCTTGCACAATATTACTGGGGCTATAACGTTGGAGATACTGTATTAACAGCAGTAATTTCTCCAGATGGAAATTACGTTGGAATAGGAACCTCCCAAGGCTATGTTTTTCTTTTTAACAAAGCTGGAGAAGTAATTCTTAAATATAAAACAGAGGATCAAGCTGATGACGTTGCAATGACTCCCAGTGGGGATCTAGTAGTTTATGACAATGCCGACTACATTTATTATTTTAAAGGCTCACAACTATACTGGAGATACAACCCAAAAGAAGGTGGTGCTGGCAGTTCAATTGATATTTCTTCCGATGGGCGGTATATTGTCGTAGGTAGTGCAAGTGATTGGGTGTATCTCCTAGATACCTCAGGGAGTCTACTATGCAAGTATGACACTGGGCCCGGATTGCTTACAGACTGGGATGTCTATGTAGTCAGGATTAGTAACAATGGAAATTTCATTGCGGCGGGAAATGCCCATGGGGTTTACTTTTTATCAAAAACGTGCACACTACTATGGACCGAGGAACTAGGTAAAGTCCAATATTTAGACATGCCTGATGACGGAAGCTATGTAGTAGCTGCTGTAGGGAATACAGTATATAAGTTCACAAAGCTTGGGTCATTAGATTGGGAAATAACTACCAGCGGGGATGTGACCGCGCTTAGAGTTAGTAGTGATGGAAAGTACATTGGAATTGGGGATAGCACAGGGAAAGTGTACCTTTTTACAAAAGAAGGAGCAAAATTGTGGGAATACAACACCGGTTCCAAAGTCACCACCATAGACTTGTCTAGTGGTGAGTCTAACGTTTTAGTAGGATCTTCTAATGGAGTTGCTATACTGCTTTCAAACAGGCGAGATGCTCTCTGGAGAGCCTCTTTTTCCAACGCAGTGAACTCCGTAGCAATAACTCCTAACAGTCAGTATTTTGCAATAGGAGCGGGATATAGTGTGTATTATTATGAGTTAAGGGGTATTTTGGAAGTTTACACAACTCCTTCTGATGCCGAGGTTTATGTTAATGGTGATTTTATTGGAAAAACTCCCTTAACAGATTATGCAATATCGGCAGGAACTTATCAAGTTTCAATTAGAAAGGAAGATTATCAGGAGATCAAAGAAGTCGTAGCAATATCACCTGGTAAACTAACAACTCTAAATAGGGAACTAAAACTTCTCCCGGCAATTTTAACTATCACTACAACACCCTCCGGAGCAAATGTCTATCTTAATGGAAATCCTATCGGAATAACACCTATTCAAAATAAAGAGGTTGAACCAGGGACCTACACGTTAAAGATAGAAAAAAGTGGGTACCAAATCATCCAAGAAATCATAACTCTTTCTCCTGGTAAATCCACTACAATAAACAAAGAGCTTATTCCACTTCCAGTTTCGGTAACTATAAACTCCAATCCCACAGGAGCCATAGTTTATGTTAATGGAGAGCAGAAAGGGATGACTCCTTTGACACTAAGTTTACTACCTGGAACTTACTCGATAAAACTTATCAAAAATGGATACCAGGAATACAATACCCAGATAACTGTAAAAGTTGGACAGCCCGTTACAATCAATCCAACACTAAGTAAAATCTCTGTTTCGAGTAGTCCTTCTTCGTCCACTATTACACGCTCATCGGCTCCCTCCACTCAAAAATCTGTCTCTTCATCTTTTGCTGTTGGGCCATCCAACTCTAATCAAGCAATTGTTACAGGGGTAAAGAACGAAAAAATGATCTTAGCAGGATTGGGAATCATTGCACTAGTAGGATTACTAGTTGTAGTATCAAAGAAAAAGAGAAAATCCCAAAAAGACAAGAAGATTGTTACCGAAGCAAAAGAGCTTTTCCCTTCACAACTGCTCAAGAAGTACGAACCCCTCGAATTTCTCGGTGAAGGAGGATTCGCCAAAGTTTTCAA
>LGET01000129.1 GCA_001507935.1 Thermococcales archaeon 44_46 | reverse complement strand
TTTTCCAAAAGTTTGCTTACCTGCTTGCCTGCGCGAAGTTTGATCAAGGTTCGTGGTTCCTTTTACCTTGCCCTTCTACTAGGGATTTTTCATTCTAAAAAGCCCTCTTGGGATGGAATTTCACTACAGCAATAAAGAATTTGATGATACCCCTCCACAGAATAAGAATATAAAAATGAAAAGAACGTGATCTGGAAATTCAAGAAGCTCCCAAAAGCACGTCCCTCCTTTGTCTCCGGGAATGGCTCATTTCCTTGAGCTTTACTCTTGCAATTCTTTCTATGTCTCTCAGCTTGGGGGACTCCCACGGAGCCACAAAGGTTACAGCTTTTCCTTTCTTGCCTTCCCTTCCGGTTCTGCCGATTCTGTGAACATACGCCTCAGGATTCTGGGGAACTGAATAGTTTACCACATGCGTTAAATCCTTAACATCTATCCCTCGGGCCGCAACGTCCGTTGCAACCAGGACTTTGGTCTTGCCCCTTCTAAAGCGCTCCAAAATCCTTTCCCTCCCCTTTTGAGGAATGTCGCCATTCAGAGCCTCCGCTTTGTATCCTTTAGCCCTAAGCTCGGCTGCAAGTTCTCTTGTCTCCTTTTTCGTCTGGCAGAACACGATTCCATAGAAGTTTTCGTCATCAAGAATCCTGCACAAAAGCTTGAACTTGTTCCTTGGATGCACTTCAAGATAGTACTGCTCAACCTGCTCGGGAGCAAGGCTTTTCTCTTGGATCCTTATGACCTCATAGTCTTTTAAGTATCTCCTTGCCAGGCGAAGTATCTCCCGTGGGATGGTCGCAGAAAACATCAAAACTCTCTTTTCCTCGTTTGTATGCCTCAAAATCCTTTCAATGTCCTCTATAAACCCCATGTCCAGCATTCTGTCTGCCTCATCCAGTATGAAGTATTTCACACCATCAAGTGAAAGTGTGCCTCTCTCTATGTGGTCTATTACCCTTCCGGGAGTTCCAACGACTATGTGGACACCTTTCCTTAGGCTTTTAATTTGAGGGCCTATAGGCTGGCCTCCATAGACTGGGAGAACATAAATTCTCTTTTCTCCTCTCAGAGACCTTATTTCATCCGCAACCTGAATTGCGAGCTCCCTCGTTGGAGTTATCACGATCGCCTGCACATCCTTTATGTCTTCCTCTATGAGCTCTATTAAGGGAAGGGCAAATGCAGCTGTTTTACCGGTACCGGTTTGTGATTGCCCGATTATGTCTTTATTTCCTTCCAGAAGCCTTGGAATGACTTCCCGTTGAATGTCGGTTGGCCTTTTAAAGCCTTTTCTTCTTACAGCATTTAGACTGCTTTCTGATAGTCCCAATTTTTCAAAACTCATTTTTACATCTCCCTAAATTTGTGTCCATTAGAGAACAGAACAGCGTATTATCGGATGATTTTAACGTTCCGCGCTCTAACGGGATTCTTCCTTTGCATTCGTTCTAATCTTCTTTGCTTTATAAATGTTTGCACATGTAGAAGTCTCTTTTAGTTCTCGATACAGATAGGCTACCAAAAAAAGAAAAATTTAAAAAGCTCATCCTGCCTCTACCTCTCCCTCAACATTTGCAAATCCAAGTTTGTGCGTTATGTAGAGGACGATGGGCAGCACTATGAACGCCATTAGATCGCCGGTATCTCCAACAAGACCAAGAACACTCACGAAGTCTCCAACTCCCAAGAGATAAACTACCAATGGTGGAACTACTGTTATTGCCCACGCTAGCTTTTTATCCATGCCAAGGTATTCTTCCATATTGCTTAGCTGTGCGAGGCCAAGCCCAATGTAGCTTGTAGTTATTGCAAAGAAGGGTATGAAGTTACCGACGAGGAAACCCGTTTTCCCGAAGAGATTTTCGAGAGCTTGAGTGGCTATTTGGGGAGTCTCCTTTCCAAAGACGAGCAGGAATGATGCCATGAACAGGGCGTAGATAGCGGTTGGTATAATGAACGCCCATGTGAGGATTTTCTTGGTCTCTTCATAGCTACCAAGACCCTTGTACACGTCGGGAATAATGGAGTGGCAACCGAGGGCAAATATGGAAACCCCAACAATCTTCCAGAGGGAGGAAATGTTTGAGTACAGGGCATTCTCAAGCTTGCCCCTTGGAAGGAGCAGTACTCCAACGGCCATAAAAAGGACGAGCATTGCAAGGCTCATTGTGAGTTCGCTTTTTCCGCTGACCTCGATACCCATATATATCACGAGGGACGCGAAGACCCAAAAGATTAGGGCACCCACCTTGGGGCTCACCCCAAAGAGGGCTGCGAACACGTTCCCCATTCCAGCTATATACGCAAGGAGTGTACCGAAGCTCATGAAAGTCAAGCTGATAAGCATTACTAGACCGCCGCCGCGTCCAAGCATTTTCTTGGCAACTGTGCTCAGCTGAGCACCGCCCATTTTTGCAGAGAAGTAAAGAATTATCCTAGCTGTAAAAAGCATGAGAAGCATTACCTCCACTAGCACAAGAATCGAGGGGATTAGACCAACTTCCTTTGCTGCATATGGTAATCCGAGAACACCGGCACCTATTTGAGTCCCGATTAACACTGCGAGGGCTTCACTCCTTTTCATACGCTCACCTCCAGCACTATGAAATCTTTTTGGAGCTAATAACCCTTTTCCCGTGAAAAAAGCTGACGTGAGGGCCCTATACCGTGCCAAAATGAACGGCAGTGGGGAGACTTAGACAACAAGAGACAGAAGGATTTGAAAAAATTTTCAAAAAATAATCCAATTGACCGAATGAATACATGGACACATAAAGATATGGCAGTCCCAAAGCATTTCTGCCGGTTAAACTTCTTGTGGCCAGGCAGATATTAATCAAACGCTCTTTTTGTCCAACCTTAGTAAAAGAAAAACTGCAGTCCTTCAAAAGAGATTTAAGAAGAGAAATGAAGTATAAGTGGTGGCTGAAATGAGAAAGATATTGCCTATATTATTTATAGGACTATTGGTTTTTGCAGCTGGATGTACTCAAACCTCTACAACAACTTCAACAACAGCTCAAGAGGGACTTGATTTCAGCTCCTACAGCAGGGGAGAGATAATCCAAAAATGGTGGGAGATGTTCAGCGCTGAGACAGTGTATGTGAGCAAGGGCTATGAAGAGCTCGCGAAGTATTACTTCCCTAATGCTCAGATAAAGACCAAAGAAGAGTTCGAAAGCGGCATAGCGATATTAGCCCCAGAAGATGCAAGGGAACTCCTTAGAGGAAAGCCCATTCTCACAACCCCAAGGGAGTATTTTGGGTATGTGCTCTACAAGTCGGGAATTAAATTCGTGGGAGAGGAAATGGGCACAATAATTGCGTACAAAGAAAACGGCAATGCGAGGTTGATTTTCACGGGAAATGGAAAATCCGGAATTGGAGCGGCTTTGGAGCTTGCAAAAGAACTAAAAGAAGGAAGAACGTTGAACCCCTCCCTTGTTTTGAGAAGAGAGGACTTCGAAGGTATAGTTCTAAAGGTGATAGGAGATAACGACTGGGATGGAATAAAAGATGAAGACGAATACTGGGTTCTAAAGGAGGTATACGTGGAAGAACCATTCATTTACAACTGGAGGGTTGTTAAAGGGGAGAACATAACCGTAAGTGGGGGCTTCATAAGACTTGTAAACGGCTCAAAAGTCTATATAAGGGCTCTCGGGTTCAACGTAAGCGTTAAGGTCAAGGATCCGAAAGGCGTTCAGATAACCTACGTAATTGAGAACATAAATCCCCAGTTCGTTGAGTATCCAAACGGGGCTAAGGTAGGAGAGACTTGGATAGAGGTTACCACGAGTGAAGACTTCTCCATAGCTCCCAGAGAAGTAAAGGACTTTAATTTTCTGGCATTTGGGGACAACAGACCCGGAAGCGGAACCAAACAGCCGGAGGCGTTCTTCAAGATAAGAGACCTTATGAACGAAGATACTGGAGCTTTTATAGTCAACACTGGAGATTTGGTTTACTCGGGAAAAGTCGAAGAATGGGCAGAGCTGTTGAAGGAGTGGAAGTTCAACAAGCCCGTGTTTGTTGCTCCCGGAAACCACGAATACCGTGGAGAAGGCAAAAACGTCTACCATAAATTCTTTGGGCCGACAGATTATTCCTTTACCCTCGGTGGCTATTACTTCATCTTTGCAAACAACGTTGAAAACAACTACAAGCTAACATCCGCTCAATGGGCGTGGCTTGAGGAAGAGCTCAAAAAAGCAAAAGCCCTAGGCAAAAGACCGGTTATAGTTATGCACACTCCTCCGATAGACCCGAGACCTGAGGGAGATCACGCAATGGATCCAACAGATGCCAGAAAACTCTTGGAGCTCATGAAGGAATACAACGCCTTTGGAGTGTTTGGGCACATCCACATCTACTGGTACGGTGAAAAGGATGGCGTGGAGATGGTGATAACTGGCGGAGGAGGAGCACCACTATACGCAAAGCCCGAGGAGGGTGGCTTCTACCACTACGTAAGAATAAACGCAGGAGATACTATAGCGGTAGAGCCCGTGAAGGTTGAGTGATTTTTTTCTTTTTTCTATATATTCTATATAGCCCACTGTATTTGGCTATATTCTATTGCGGCAAGGTATTTATACCCTCCATATTTAGCTTGCTCCGGTGGTGAAAATGATCGAGCTGCTTAGTGATCCTTGGTTGTTCATCACAATTGCGGTTGGTCTTTTTATGGCATGGGCAATAGGTGCAAACGATGCCGCAAACTCAATGAGTACAGCCGTTGGAGCCGGAGCAATAACACCAAAGCAGGCAGTTATAATAGCGGGTGTGCTCGAATTCACCGGTGCTTACCTCTTCGGAAAAAGCGTTACCGAAACTGTGAGAAAGGGAATCATCGATGCATCTCAAATTAACGATCCCAACGTTGTTGTTTATGGTTCTATTGCAGCCCTTCTCGCTGCATCGCTGTGGTTGCTGTTTGCATCCAAGTTTGGATTGCCAGTGTCAACGACTCACTCCATTATAGG
>LGET01000128.1 GCA_001507935.1 Thermococcales archaeon 44_46 | reverse complement strand
GCAACGAGTTTATCGCCAATGTAAATCTGCCCTTTGCTCGGCTCTTCTAAACCGGCAATCATCCTTAAAGTGGTAGTCTTACCACAACCACTCGGGCCGAGTAAAACCATGAATTCTCCGTCTTTAATTTCTAAATTCATCTCTTTTACTGCTTGAAAGTCCCCAAATATTTTCCAAACATCTACAAGCCTCACACCAGCCATAGGATCACCTCTTGATTTCAATTTTTCGCTACTTTAAAAATAAATAATAAGGAAAGAAAGTTACTCCATTTTTCTCCTTAGCAGCAGTGGGATTAACGCTAGTCCTACGAGTGTTGCTGGTCCGCAAATTCCTCCGGTTTCTGTTGGGCTTGGGGAGGAAGTTGGGGTTGATGAAGTTGCTGGACTTGATGTTGTACTTGGGGTTGTCGAGGTTGGAGAGGTCTCGCTTGGTGTTGGGCTTTCGGTTTTAGTGGGGGTTTCACTTTCGACGGGTTTTTCTTCAACTCCAAAGAGCGGTATCATTTTTACTGTTGCTCTCTTTCCACTTTCTGCATCATAACTGCTCAGTTGTTCTTCCTGAGTTGGTTTAAATCCTTCTGGGACTAGGAGATCATACACTCTAGGCGCTACACCAGCAACAACTGCGTTAACATCAGCTCCTCCGCCCTTCCACTCCTCTGCCTCAACTGCAACTGGTCTCCACTTGTCTGGACCATAACCGTCTTGAGAACCAACAAGAACTGCTCCGTAGAGACCATAGTCTTCGTTTATTTCAATGTACTTCTTTGGAACTTCAACAATTATTGCATTCTTTGTCGGATCTGCAGAGATTTTCATTTCTCCTTGATAGCTTGTTCCATCGGGGAGAACAACTATGTTTCCGTAATCCCAACCGGCAACTCTAATCGCTAGATCCCATGGGTGCTCCGGGTCTAAATCAACGTTGCTTCCAGGCCCGTCGGGGAACATCTTAATTGCCGAAGTGTTGCCTCCTTCTTTGAAGTCGAAATATGCCTCAATTATCTGCAAGCTGAAGCCATTAGGCCCATTCCAGGGATTGCCGCCAAGATCCTTGAAGTAGTACTCAAATACATATGAATTTGGTTTCTCGAGAACTCTCACTTTGAGCAAGTCCAGGTGTCCAGGAACGAAAACCTTGTTAGTGGGATAAGTGTAGCTTCCAAGACCATAATCATCTCCTTCAACATCCTGAATTTCTGCAACCACAACTCCTTCCACCTGCTTTGGAAGTTTTACTTGGATTGGAGTGGTTATTACTTCGAGTTCTCCTTTATCGTCAACTGTTGAAACTGCGAAGTAGAAGTCGGAGGGACTGTCCAGATAATCGAATGGGACTATGACTTCAACCCCGCTTTCTGTTTCTTTTATGTTCACTTCCCCGGTCTTTTCATATGCTTCGTAATCAATTGCCTTGTAGATTTCAGCTTTTCCATCCTTTACGACTATGTGCGTGGTTATCATAAGCCCAACGCTGTCTTTGCTGAACGGGAAGATATCGTACCTAAGCCCACTGGGCTTATTCTGTAGGAGTGTGAACGTGTTACCCACGACCTTTCCTGGTTCAAAGATGCTTATTTCGAACTCTTTTGTAGTTTTAACAACAAAGTGAAGTCCTTCCTCATTAAAGTACAGATCCACGCCATCTGCAAGTGGTGACAAGCTTGACCAAGTCTTTTTCTCCCCTTCCTGTACTCCTGTTAGTTCCCTTGTTACATACGGCTCCCCATTGGGGAAGTAGTTTCCGAAGAGATAGCTTGGGATTTCCAGACCGGCGAACTTGTACATCTCGTAGAGATAGGCCTTGAGGTATCGGTCGAAGGTATAATCCTGTCCGCTGTCTTGGTCGCTTCCATACCACCAGAACCAGTCACTTGCCTCTGCCCTTAAAAGATACTCGTATGCAGTGTCCCAGTCGGCAACTTTATCTTTGTTCTCAAATAGTGCTTTCCTTCCCAGGTAGAGCCAGTACCATCCAAGGTTCTCCTGCGGCTCGCCAATCCATGTTGAGAGTGTTCCGTCAATCCAGCTGGACTCGGGCCACTGCATATTCTCTTCAACGCCAACGATGTCATAAAGCTCGCCGAGGCTTTGAGCCGTTAACAGGGCATTGACTTTCTCCTCTGTTGTAAAATCAAGCCTCTTCATGAGCTTTGGAGTAAGTTTGTTGGCCTTGTCGCCATACATCTGGATGTACTCGCTTGGAGTTACCGTCCTTATTAGGCCCTGCTTTTGAAGTTCGGTTAGCTTCTTGTACAGCTCCTCAAGGAATATTTTGCCATCAAATGGATAGTGCTCCCATGGGTTCTCTCCATCGAGGGTTACTACATAAACTAGGCTCCCATCGTAGTTCTCTTTTTGTATCCTGAGGAGTTCGTTTACAAAATCCTCAACGGCTTGGTATTGGTTCATGCCTGAATACCTAAACCCAACTCTGTCACTTAAGTCGTGGTTTCTTGGGAAGAGGTAGATTTTCTTACCGTTAAATTCAGCCACCCAAGGCTTGTAATAGTTTTCAACTGTGTTTGGGATTCCAAGGATATCGAGAACCATTTGATCTGTCATTACCCATTTCCATCCGTTGTTTGCCAGTATTTCGAGGGTCTTATCATTTAACGCGCTCTCCGCAGCCCATCCGCCCTGGGGTTCAACTCTGTTATCTCCAAGATACTCCTTGTAGAGCTCGTGGGCTTTCTTTACGTGAGCATCAAAATCCTCATACCATCCAAAGTCGTTGAGCAGTGGCCCAATTGGATGAGCATAAGGAACTACAGTAACTTCGACATTTCCATTTCCAAGGAGGTAGTTTATTTTTTCGTGTTCTTCAAACGTGTGATTAAGAAGCCACATCTGGTGCTTTAGCACGGTTGCCACGTCTTCTCTTGTGTAGCCCCCAACATCCACTTTGTCGTAAAGTACCTTAAGCTCGGGGGTGTTGATTATGTAGTTATAGTCAGTCCAAGCCAAGTTGAACAGGACAGCCAAGTCAATGTAATCCTGCTCTGTGAATTCACTCGTTATCTTTACTTTTTGCTCATTTAAAGGCAGGTTTGCATACTTTTTAAACGCACTTTCTCTTTTGTCCTTGAGTTCTGTGTATCTCTTCCACTGCTTTCTGTAGGGATTGCCGTTTTCGTCTGCAACGGGCTCTCCATTCCACGGGATTGTGTGGTCAAAAAATCCTCCTGGGGCTTGTAGCATAAACCATTTGTCTTCAAGTGTTAGTGGTTCTCCAGTTGCTATTTTCTCCGTGACTATCTGGTAGGTATCTTTTTTGCCGTTCATGTAGTCCGCAAGCTGGGCAATTAGAGAACCTGACAAGTCTATAGCAACATGTACATCCGGGTATTTGCTAAGATAGTTTGCCATCTTCCAATAGTTGTTTGCTGCATGCAGTCTAACCCATGGGCGGGTGTAGATATCTTGGATTGGATCGTAGTAGTATGGCTGGTGCTGATGCCATACAATAACAACGTTTAATGGTTTGGGCGTCTCTGCCTTTACTCCAGCTCCAGCAGTGCTTAAAAGAACCAAAAATACAAAAAACAATGCTAGACCTTTTTTCATATTTCCCCACCTCACTCTTTTAATCCTCCAAGAGTAAGTCCACTCCTTACGTAGTTTTGGGCTAAGAGGAACATGATAAAGACCGGCAATGCGAATATCAAAGCGGCTGCGGCAAATTGATTCCACGAAATAGACCTCAAGTTCGCGAGCATTGTGTAGAGCCAGACAGTCAATGGATAGTTCTCCTGGTTGAGGAGCAGGTTCGCAAGTATAAGCTCCGTCCAACCCCCAATGAATGCGAATATTGCCACTGTAGCTAGCCCGGGGAGGGACATTGGGATAAGCACGTGTCTTATAATTTGCAGGTATCCTGCACCGTCTACCAGCGCTGCTTCATCGAAATCTGGAGGGATTGAGTCCAGATAAGACTTCAAAAGCCACGTGTTGAAAGGTACTGCACCAGCCGCATAGATTACTGGCAAGACAAAGATGTTGTTGGTTAGGTGGAGCTTTACCAGCATACCATACAGCGCAACTAATCCTGCTATTCCTAATCCTCCCGAAACCTGGGTGAACATCAAGTAAAAGTAGAGAACGTGTTCTCT
Source organism: Thermococcales archaeon 44_46 (assembly GCA_001507935.1). Classification (GTDB taxonomy): domain Archaea; phylum Methanobacteriota_B; class Thermococci; order Thermococcales; family Thermococcaceae; genus Thermococcus_A. The sequence continues at coordinate 869 of LGET01000128.1, read as the reverse complement.
TCCGAAGAACTTGAGCCTTGAAAATGCATATGCTGAAGGTATTACAAATATGAGGGTCAGGATAACGGTAAGAGTGGCTATCAGCAGGCTTCTCTTCATGTAATCTGGGACCTCTCCACCCACCTTTGCTAGGCGAATAAATGCAAAGTCAGTTGCAGTGAATGTTGCTTCCTCCGCTGAGATTATTCCTCCCTCTTTTATCTCCATTTCTACGTTCTGGGCTTCGTAGGTATTTTCATCGATCTTGGTGAACCCTGAGAGGTCTAAGGGCACTTCATCCGGGGAACTAACTTTTACTATTATTCTCTGTGCAGAGACCTTGAGGTTCTTGACACCGCCAGTACTTTCAACTTGCTTAGCACTTAGTTTTATTAGTTCACCTCTGACAATAATTTGAGTGTCATCTGCTTCTTGTCTCTCCTCTCCACCTTCTCTTTCGAGTACTTGTGCGTCTATTAGTGTAAACCTACTCGAATAACTCCCTACAATCGTAACCTCATGAAGTTCTATCTCATATCTGTTCAGGGAGTCCTTTATAGTGCCGTCTTTAGCATTTATTTCAAAGTCTGTTGTTTTTATAAGCCCCTCTGTATGGCCAATGAGCAAATCCTTGTAATTGGAGAGAGTAACCTTGTCTGGTATTAGGTCAATTTCAGTGGTTGCAAGAGCCCCTGATGGTTTAATGGAAAGCATTGCCATGTAATAAACGGGGAAGACTGACCTCCTCCCCGCCCTGAAGGGCGAGGGTTCCAACGAGTTAACCCCTCGCCAACGGCGGAAAGGTTTGAGGGGTTTCATTTAGACCCAAGTTAAAGCGGGTCTTCGACCCCTCGGGGAGGGTCTTCCCCCCGTTACCCCTCCTCTGAGCA
>LGET01000127.1 GCA_001507935.1 Thermococcales archaeon 44_46 | reverse complement strand
CATAAAATAGTTGACATGGTCTTTGAGGGAAGGCCCCACAATCTTGCAGGTGAAGAGAGGAAAATCTTCTCTCTGCTTCTAGCGTTTGTGAACAGGGAGCATATTCCCATGGAAGACATTGAAATAGTTGAAGAAGAAGTCGAAGAAAAAATTCCCGAGAGCGGGAAGCAGATTTGGGAAGCTTATCTTATTCTCGAAGATATTCCAAAGGTCATGGATGAACAACTGAGGGAATACGGGCCGTTCAAAGCGGGTGATTTGGTCACTCTCCCAAGAACACTTGGCCATGTTTTAGTCCAGAGAGAAGTGGCTAGAAGAGTAAGCATCTCCCCTTAGGTGTTTTCCATGTTCAGCGTTTGCATGAGAGACTGCTACGACACCTGCGCAATCATAAGCGAGCTCAGAGAGGGAAAGCTATTCGTTAGAGGGAATCCTGAGCACCCAGTAACGAGGGGCTTTTTATGTCCAAAGGGGGCTCTTATGCCAAAGTGGTTCCACAGCGAAGAGCGGTTAAAAAAGCCGTTAATGAGAGAAACACTAAAGGATGAATTCAGGGAAGCTGAGTGGGAAGAGGCTATTAAATCCGTTGCGGATAAACTGAGGGAAACCATAGATGAATACGGAAGCGAGAGCGTCCTTGTTTACAACTACGCCGGCGATAGAGGGGTTGTTAACTACGCTTTTCCGCTGAGGCTTTTCCATTACCTCAACACTGCAATGCTTGATTATGGAATATGCGACAGGGCTGGTCAGGAGGCTTTGAGAGATGTCTATGGGACTGCCGTTGGGATGGATCCGGAGGAGCTCAAGAACCAAAAGCTCATCGTTTACTGGGGGATAAACGCATTCTGGACTAATCTCCATGGATTCATGCTTGCGAAAAAGTACAACCTTGAAAAGTGGGTTGTTGATGTTGTTAAAACAGAGACCGCAAAAAGGAGCGAAAAGTTTTTCCAGATAAGACCAAACACGGATGCTCTTTTTGCCCTTGGAATTGCAAAGATAATCGTGGAAAACGAACTCTACGACAAGGACTTTGTCAGAGAAAACGTATACGGGTTTGAAGAGTTTACGGAATACCTCAAGAAGATAGACCTTGATTTCGTAAGCGAGGAAACTGGAATTGAGAAGGATAGAATAGAGGAGTTTGCCTTTGAGTATTCCGAGAAAAGGGGTGTTATCCACATTGGATACGGTTTTCAGCGCTCCCTCAATGGTGGAGAAGCCGTGAGGGCTATCTCTGTTCTCCCAGCCCTTGTGGGACATAAGTTTGGCTTTATCTACGATATGAAAACAATCGACAAAAGCTATGCAGAGGGAGCTTTTTTAAGGACAAAGCCTGCCAAGAGTATACCCCAGGTGAAGCTTGCCGAATATATAGAGAATGGTGAGATTAAGTTCCTCTACATATACAACGCTAATCCTCTGGCTTCGCTTCCGAATCAGAACAGATTAAGAAGTGCCATAATAGAGAACGATGTGTTTGTCGTGACTCATGACATCTTTTTAACCGACACCGCCCTTTACTCTCATGTGGTCTTACCTGCGAATACATTCTTTGAGAGGCTCGACATTGCCGATTCATACTACCACCGCTACGTTGCCTTAAACGAGCCAGTGACGAGGCTCTATGGGAAGAGCAACAGTGAAGTGACCAGAATGCTGGCTAAAGCCCTTGACATAAAGAATCCCTACCTTTACGAGAGCGATGAGGAAGTGATAAAGAAGGTCCTGGAGATAAACGGTTTAAGCTTGGATGAGCTTAAAAAGAAAGGTTTTGTAAAAGTTGAAGCAAAAGAGAGAAAATATGACACCCCAAGTGGGAAAATAGAGTTCTACTCTCAGAGGGCTCTTAAGCGGGGTCTTTCACCTTTCCCCGAGTATAAGCCGCTGAAAGGGAAAGGGCTCCAGCTTTTGAGTCCAACGTGGAAGCTGACAATCACAAGCCAGTATCACAACACCTACAACATAATTGACCCTCACCTATACATTAACCCCAAGGATGCTAAGGTGAGAGGTATCAAGGAGAACGATGAAGTGGAGGTTTTCAACGAATACGGAAAAATAAAAACGGTGGCAAAGATTAGCAAAGATGTTCCTGAAGGTGTCGTGGTTCTTTACAAGGCCTTCTGGGTTAGACTGCTCGGCTGGAATGTAAACTTCCTCACAACGGATGAGACCGTTGAAGGTTATGGAAACGCTTCCGCATTTCACTCCACGTGGGTTGAGGTAAGGAAGGTCTAACCAAATTTGTCCAAAAATGTTTTTATGTATTCCCTCCAATTCTTAAGCGGTGAGGAAAAATGAAAGTTTATAGAAATGATAGGGAGTACCCTCCGGAATATAGGGAAGTTCTTGAGGAGTTGAGCACGGTTATTGACCCAATAAGCACTATGAATATACTCGACGCTGGGCTTCTGGCAGGGCTTGAAGTTGGCGATGACACTCTTAAGCTGTGGCTGGCTGTGGAGAGCAATTCCTACTACAATATGATCGGAGGCGCTGCAATAGCCCATTCCAAGATAATAGGGGACATAATGGAGCGTTTTGCCCTTGTGAAGTTTTCGAGGGTTTACATATATGACATGAAAAACAACCTTCTGGCAAAATTTGAGAAGAAGTGAGGATAATGGGATTTCTGGATTTCCTCAAAGAAAAACAAAAACCCGGAAAAATAAAGGATCTCCCCCCTGAAGTTGAGGAAGTTGTTAAGGAACTCAGGAATGTTAAAGACCCTGAAACGGAGCTTAACATTGTGGACGAAGGGCTGCTGTACGGTTTAACTGTGGAGAACGAAAAAGTCATGGTGTGGCTTTTGTTTGCCAAAACTACTCCAGAGTGCCATTTTTGCCAGGCGATAGCGATGAACGTGCAGAGAAAAATTGTTGGGGATATCATTGAAGTATTGAAGAAAAAGGGTTTTAGGAGCATTGAGGTATATAACGAAATTGGACTCCTGCTGGAGGCGTGGAAAGATGAAACGGGTTAAGCCGTTTAATGACCTAAAAAGAATCGGAGATGACAAGGTTACAGCCATTGGAATGGGTACATGGGGAGTAGGAGGCTGGGAGAGCCCGGACTACTCAAGGGATAGAGAATACATAGAGGCTCTTAGATACGGGCTTGAACTCGGAATGAACCTCATAGACACGGCGGAATTCTACGCCTCCGGGCACAGCGAGGAGCTCGTTGGAAAAGCCATAGAAGGATTTGAGAGGGAGGACATCTTCATAGTGAGCAAAATCTGGCCCACACATTTTGGATACGAGAGTGCCAAAAAAGCGGCAAGGGCAAGCGCAAAGAGGTTGGGGACCTACATAGACCTTTACCTTCTTCACTGGCCTACTGAGGACTTTAGGAAAATAGAAGAAACCCTCCATGCCCTCGAGGAGCTCGTTGATGAGGGGCTAATCAGGTATATAGGAGTCAGCAACTTCGACCTTGAACTTCTCAAGAGGAGTCAGGAAGTTATGAGAAAGCATGAAATCGTGGTAAACCAGGTGAAATACTCCCTAAAAGACCGCAGACCAGAGGAAAGCGGCTTGCTGGAGTACATGAGAAAAGAAGGCATCACGTTGATGGCATACACTCCACTAGAGAAGGGAAGCCTAGCAAGAAACAGCTGTCTGGCAGAGATAGGGAAAAGGTACGGCAAAACAGCGGCTCAGGTTGCGCTGAACTGGCTAATCTGGAAGGAAAACGTCGTTGCGATTCCGAAAGCTACAAACAAAGAACACATCAAAGAAAACTTCGGTGCAATGGGCTGGAGATTGAGCAAAGAGGATTACGAAAAAGCCCTCGAATGCGTCCGGTAGTTTTATTAATATTTATGTACTTTAGGTTAAGACATGAACATCTTCATACCTCTTATACTGGGTATCTTTGTGGGTTATCTGCTAAGGGATAGAATAAAGTTCAGCATGGACAGGCCAATGAGCGTTGCCCTACTGCTTTTGATCTTTTTCATGGGAGTTGAAGCGGGCAGAGTGGAGATAGACGCCCCCAAGCTCCTTATTTCTTCACTTGTGTTTGCCTCGTTCACAATACTCGGAAGCCTTCTCATAGCTCTGCTGGGGGTGAGGGAGTGAGCGTTCTTTATCTGGTAATCTCATCTCTCCTCCTTGGCATGCTTGTTGGGAAGTACACGAGCTTAGAATTTGGCAACCTCTATGAGCTTATGCTATATCTCTTAATATTCATAATAGGCATCGATATCGGAAAGAGCAGGGGATTGAGGGAAGAACTTAAAAGGCTCGGCAAAATGGCTCTTCTGCTTCCCTCTGCTACAGTTGTAGGCTCATTAATTGGCGGTTTGTTAGCTTCAATACTCTTAAAAGTCCCTCCAAAGTGGGGCTTGGCTATCTCTGCGGGTTTCGGGTGGTACTCTCTAACCGGCCCTCTTTTGGCGAATTATTCCCCAGTATATGGGATAATTGGATTTCTGGCAAACTTAACGAGGGAGATTCTAACGATTATTTTCTATCCCCTGGCAATAAAGAGGATTCCAAAAGAGAAGGCAATAGTCATGGGAGGCGCAACAACAATGGATACGACTCTTCCCCTGATGGTAAAATTTGGGGGAACGGAGATAACCCTTCTGGCGTTTGTTCATGGGTTCATTTTAACTGCTATAGCGCCTTTCTTAATTCCATTAATCCTTCAGCTTTTGTAGTGCTCCAGGAGCTTTTCAAGCATCTTTTTGTGCTGTTCCTCATTGTTTTTGATGTCCTTTGCGATTCCCCTTAGCACTGGGTGTTTGGCTTTCTCCGAAAGTTTTTCGTACTTCTCTATGAGTGTCTCTTCCTTCTCTATGTAATTCTTTAGTTTCTCCTTAATCTCTTCCATGAGCTCCGCTGGTACTATGGGCTCCCCTGGGAATTCTCCGAAATATTCCTCTAAAAGTTCATCTGAGGGAATTCTTGTCCCAATGGCGTTCACTTCCGTTGGAAGAATTATAGTTGGTATTCCCGGGAAGAGGACGGCTGTTCCCA
>LGET01000126.1 GCA_001507935.1 Thermococcales archaeon 44_46 | reverse complement strand
ACCTGAAAAAGTTACAATGGATGATGCTAGGAAAGCTTATGACCTCTATACGAGAATTAAAGGTGATGTAAATGAGGTTTAACCTTGCAATCATTTTAGCCTTTCCTTTTGTATTAATAGCGTTCTTTGCAGGCTCCTATATGGTTAGATGGGTTGCTGTTTTAATTGCTGGCGTGATTCTTCTTGCATTTGTATTGGAGGAAACTGAGTTCCCATATTTACCTAGAAGAAGAGGAAATGTGAGGAAAAAGAAGACGGATGTTGAGAGGCTCACTGACATCATAAAGATGGCAAGGAAGAGAACAATTGCAAGGCAAATACTCTCTGATGCAATTTTGGAGATATATGAAATTCTTGAGGATAATAGAGAGAAAGCAAAAGCAAGAACTCGAGAGATCTTTACTTCCCTACCTGAAGGGAATTTTTTAGATAATCTTGAAAATGCCATTAAAAGGGTGGAGGCGGATGTAAATGAAAATAGAAGAAGTTCACGAAAAGGGGAATAAGATTTTAAATGAAGTTGGGAAAGCCATAGTTGGGAAAACGGAAGTCCTGAAATTAATACTTGCTACAATTCTGGCTGATGGACATATACTCATTGAAGACTTGCCAGGCCTGGCAAAGACTCTAATGGCAAAAAGCTTTGCAGCAGCTTTAGGGGTTAACTTCCGAAGAGTCCAGTTCACACCAGATTTGTTGCCGTCAGATATTTTGGGGGTTAGTGTCTTTAACCAGAAGAGCCTTGAATTTGAATTCAAGAAAGGCCCGATATTCACGAATATTCTACTCGCTGATGAGGTTAATAGAGCACCCCCAAAAACTCAATCGGCTCTGCTTGAGGCAATGCAGGAGAGACAGGTAACAATAGAAGGCAAAACCTACTACCTTGAAAAGCCCTTTGTGGTGATAGCAACTCAAAATCCGATAGAGCAGGAGGGAACTTATCCTCTCCCCGAGGCCCAATTAGATAGGTTCTTAGTCAGATTGAGAGTGGGGTACCCCACAAAGGAGGAAGAGGTTGAAATATTAAAGAGAAGAATTGGAAGGAAGAAAGAAGAAGTAGATATAAACCAAGTGAGTTCAGCAGAGGAGATCACGGAGATGCAAAAGGCAATTGAAGAAGTCTATATAAGCGATGCAGTTCTGGATTATATAACTGAAATAGTAAGGGCTACTAGAGAAAACAAGAGAGAAATTGAAGTTGGAGCCTCACCAAGGGGAAGTTTGGCATTGCTTAGGCTTTCGAGAGCTTACGCTGCTTTGGAAGGGAGAGATTATGTAATTCCTGATGACGTAAAGAAAGTAGCCATTCCTGCTTTAAGTCACCGCCTTATCTTGAAGAGAGAGCTTTGGTATACTAGAGTTAGCCAAGAGATGGTTATGGAAAAAATGCTTGAGAAAATACCAGTGCCAAAATTCGAGTGAGGGCCATGAGGGAGTTTTATCCAACAGGAAAGGCACTTCAGCTTTTATTAGCTCTGTGGTTAGGAGTTTTAATGGCATTTTTCACATTAAGGTGGGACATGATTTACTTGACACTCCCTATAATGTGGCTCTTTTTCATTGCAATAGCTTTTTTCAAACCTCGACTTGATGTAGAGATTGAGCGCATTCTCCCTCACGATAGGATTCTCGAGGGGGAGATTATAGAAGTAAAGCTTAAAGTCAAGTCAAAAGAGAGGGTCCCGAGCTTAAAAATAACCGAAGATGTTTCAGAAGAACTTGAAATAGTTGAAGGCAGTAAAGAATTTTTACTCTCGCTAAAAAAAGACGAGGTTAGAGAAGTTTCATATAAAATTAAAGTTCGTAGAGGAGTTCACAAGTTCAACAAAATTAGGATGAGTTACCAAGATCCTTTTGGCTTTTTCAAAAAAGATAAGGAGATTGAATTATATGGTGAACTTATTGGAGTGCCTCTTATTGAGGACATAATAACTCCTTATTCCACAAAGGGAACGAAAATCACCGTCGGTCCATTACCATCTCCCAGAATTGGTGAAGGGGTCGAATTTCACGCAATTAGAGAGTATCAGTCTGGAGATCCATTTAAAATAATTAATTGGAAAGCAACAGCCAAACTTGGCAAGATAATGAGTAACGAATATGAAAGTGAGAGGAAGGTGGACATTGTAATAGTTCTTGATGCAGGTTACCAAGGTGCTGAGGTTATAGACTACTCTGTAAGAGCGGCAGCTTCTCTTATGCTAGACAGTCTCAAAAATGGAACAAGTTTTGGTCTTTTGCTTTCAGAAAGTGTTCCCCTTTGGGCCCGGGTGGACTATGGAAAGAGGCATTTCTTCAAATGTGTTGATCTGTTAAGCACCGCAAAGCCCGGTAAGAACAATCTAATAGCATATCAGGTGGAACACCTCATAAGAACCCGCTTCCCAGCAAATGCTCAAATAATTTATATTTCTCCACTTGTAAGTGAGGAGAGCAGAAAGGCACTAAAGATGATGTATCATTATGGTTACAAGATAATAGTGATTTCTCCAGACCCGTATTCTGCTCTAAAACCAAAAAGCAAGGAAGAAGATCTTGCTATTAAAATCTTAGGCCTCAGAAGAAAGGCTTATCTTAGGAAACTCTCTCCCTATGCATTGGTAATAGACTGGGATGTCACCAAGCCCCTTAAAACAGCTATTTCGGAGGTTATTAGGCTATGAAGATTGGAATAAGATTTTCTCCAATTCCACTCGTCATTATGGCGTTTATTTTACTGGGATATAAAGACCTCCTACCAGTATTAGCATTTGCGCCATTAGCGTTTTTCTCATATTTCTTTGGTACCTTATTTCTTATAGCTCTTATGGGGTTCTTAGTATACTACAAAGTAGGGGGTATTGAGGGCCTGTTTTTGGTGGTATTAGGACTTATTTTCATTGAATCTGCGTACTTGGATAGAGAAAAGGCCCCAAGGGAACACTACTTAATAGTTACTGTAGCATCTCTTCTGGCAATTCCGACATACATTTTAATAGGGGGACTTTCGGCGGTCATGCCCAAGTTTGAGGTGACGGCCATTGCGGTACTTGTATTGATCTCTCTATACCTGTTCTCTAGGATGGTGACGAGCGACTAGACTTCAATACTCCAGCTTCCCTTCTTCTTCAAGACTTCTCTTGCCCTTAGCAACCCCTGGTTTATGCATTCTTCTATAGGTTTTTCTTTTACGTAATAGGCCAAAAAACCTCCAGCAAAGGCATCTCCAGCTCCAGTAGGGTCAACTATCTCGCTGATTGGCAAAGCTTCAAACTTCATGAACTTTTCTCCATTGTAGAAGAGAACTCCTTTCTCTCCTAAGGTGATTATTGTTAGATTCGCACCCCATTCATACAATATCTTGGCGGCCTTTTTGAGATCCTTTTCTCCGGTAATTGTTCTCGTTTCTCTTTCATTTGGGAAAATTATCTCGGCCCTTGAGATTATTTCTTTCATAATGTCTCTCTTTGTCTTATAGTCTTCCATATAAGTTGGGTTGAAGTCGAGGCTAATTCTCTTTCTTTTTAGGCGGTTTATTGCTTTGAGTTGCTCTTCGGGAGGTATTGGGGAAATGTGAAAAATCTTTGCATTTAGGTATTCCTCAGGGATTTCTGTTTCTCCCATTTTTTGGGCCACTCCCATGTCCACTGGAGCATCGACACTCCCATCTTCGTGATAGATCATGTAGATGTGTATGGTATTCCCATCAAGAATATGAACTCCTTTTATATCCACTATTTCGGAGAGCCTATTTAACCACTCTTTTGGAAAATCTCTGCCAACTTTTGTTACTAATCCAACTTTGGCCCCACTTAAAGCAGCGGAAGTTGCCACGGCAGTTGCCGCTCCTCCGGGAAGAATGATTTCTCTTTTATCCGGGAATATTACATGATCAATGGCCACATGTCCTAATACTACTAAGTCCATGATTACCCTCTCTGAGGTATTTATGAGGGATTTATTAAGGTTGCTTTGGGGCCCGTTTTATGTACCCTCTTGGACCGTTTACATATTTTTGGTGCCAGAGTTTAAGGGCTTCTGCTACAGGTATCTCACTTAAATGCAAAGCATCTTCTAGTTTTTCCTGTTTTCTTCTCGATGTGAATCCAATTTCCTCTGCAAATTTCCGAACATGGCTTAAGCGATATATCCAGAGAACGTACATGTCGACATTATACTTGTACTCCATGCCCCGAATCACAATGGGACTGCCTTTTTTGTGGGTTTGAACTAAGCGAGTGGAAATTCCAAACTTTTCTAAGAGAACTCTTTCAGTAAAATTGAGGAGTTCCAAATCTGAATTTGCAAGTGCTACCTGAACTCGGAAGTGATTTTTGGCACTAATTACGGGAAATCCCTCGCTATCAAATAGGCCTTGTAAGAATTCTCGAGGATATTCCCATGCCACATTGAATAGTTGGTCTCTGGGGCCTTTTAAAAATTGGAAGAGCATCTTATTGCTTCCTTCTGCATACCATCTGTCTACACGTGTGGAATCATGTTCAAGCCCGAAGGTAGTTTTAATATCTAGACACTCTAATGCGTTTTTGAATCTCTCTACAAATTCTCTATCAATTGCTTTCAACTTTATTATATACCTTCCATTTTTCAGTTTGGTCGTGCTTCCATCACCAAGAAAAACTCCGATTACATAAGCCAAACTTGGTGAAGGTTCAAGAGAGATTTCCTTTATTTTGTTGAATGGATTGTGGAGGCCTTTACACCAACGCATAATCGTTGGCCTAGAAACTTTAACGTTAAACTCTTCTCCAATAATTGATGCTATTTGGGAGTAGCTAATGCCTTGATCCCTCAGCTCTTTAGCTCGTTGCATTACTTTATGCAACTCCCAAATATTTAATTCTTTTAAACTTTTCATAGTAAAAATACCAACATAAATAGTTTTAAATTTTTTGTGGACAAAATAATTTCTTAAGAAGGCTTTGAGTCCAGAAACGTGCAAAAATGTTCATCAATGTATAAAAATGTACATAATAGCGGGGGGCCGATTTGAACGGCCGACCTCCGGGTTATGAGCCCGGCGGGCACTCCTAGCTGCCCCACCCCGCTGCACGACCCG
>LGET01000125.1 GCA_001507935.1 Thermococcales archaeon 44_46 | reverse complement strand
AGCCAGCCAATGAAGACGGGAGGCTGGAAGCCTACCCGTTACGAAATTAACACCCTACACACACTTTACGGGTAGGCAGAACGGTTGTTAACAATTTTGAGAAAGATATTTATTAGGTTGTTAAGAAGGTATCTTGAATACTCAATTTTAAGAAAGATATTTATTGGATTGATCTTAGGTGCAATTTACGGGTTGGTAGTGGGGTCTAGTGGGCACCCTGAAGCAGCGACTGCAATAAAACCCCTCGGTGACCTCTTTGTTAGACTCTTGAAAATGCTAGTGATGCCAATCATTCTGGCCTCATTGGTCGTCGGTGCCGCGAGCATAAGTCCGGCAAGGCTTGGAAGGGTAGGTATAAAGATAGTGCTGTACTATATGGTAACATCAGCCTTCGCAGTCTTTATAGGGCTCTTAATGGCAAACATCTTCAAGCCAGGCATTGGGCTTGAGCTCGGTGCAGGGGAAGGAAAGGCAATAGAGGCGCAGGCTCCGTCCCTCGTGCAGACTCTCCTAAACATCGTGCCCACGAATCCTTTTGCAGCCCTTGCAAATGGTGATGTCTTGCCAACAATATTCTTCGCCATTGTCCTGGGAATAGCCCTTAGCTATCTCATGAACAGCGAAAATGAGAGGATCAAAAATTCAGCAACAACACTCTACAATGTATTTGATGGATTAGCGGAAGCTATGTACAAAATCGTTAGGGGAGTAATGCAGTATGCACCAATAGGTGTTTTTGCGTTGATAGCCTACGTTCTAGCAACCCAAGGGGTAAAAGTTGTTGGGCCTCTGGCAAAAGTTACAGTGGCGGTTTACCTTGGTCTGGTAATTCAAATAGTGTTCGTCTATGGACTACTCCTTAAGGTCTTTGGCCTAGACTTGGTCAAGTTCCTAAATAAAGCTAAGGATGCAATGATCACTGCATTCGTCACAAGGAGCTCAAGCGGTACTTTACCGGTAACAATGCGTGTTGCAGAGGAAAACCTGGGAGTTTCAAAGAGCATTTACTCATTTACACTTCCATTGGGTGCTACGATCAACATGGACGGTACCGCTTTATACCAGGGTGTTTGTGCGATGTTCATTGCCAATGCAATTGGACAGCCCTTGCCATTCACCCAGCAGCTTGTAATAGTGATCACAGCAGTTTTGGCTTCAATTGGAACCGCAGGTGTGCCTGGAGCTGGGGCTATAATGCTCGCAATGGTCCTGGAAAGCGTTGGATTGCCGCTAGAGCCCGGAAGTGCGGTGGCTTTAGCTTATGCAATGATACTCGGAATTGACGCCATCCTCGATATGGGCAGAACAATGGTCAACGTTACCGGCGACTTGGCAGGAACAACAATAGTTGCAAAAACTGAAGGAGAACTCGACGAAAGTAAGTGGTGATTTTTCTTTTCACTCTCTTTTTCAGCGTTATCGATGAATAGAGTTAAATACTCTATCACCATTTAGTTTTTGGAACAAAAAACATTGAGGGATAAAAATGAAAAGGTTAGGAAGTTTTTTGATAATTTTACTTTTGGGCCTTTCTTTTGTTCAGGTGGAGGCTATAGATTATTATAAGGAGGAATTTACGCTCAAAGTTGGGGCGCTTCGAAACGGGGATGCTCAAATAACGGTAGTGACTTCTATCCTGGGTCCAAAAGACAAGATACAAGAAGAGATTGCCAGCATATTAAATCAAACAAACCTTACCGAAGAAGAAGCAATAGCAAAATTTGAGGAAGAGCAGCTGAGCAGCTATATCGCCAGTTTAAAAAACACAGGAGTGAAGACTAAAAATCAAACCTTCAAAGTGACCAGCATTAGGGAGGACAATTTCACGGTAGTTTTCACAGCGTATGCAGAGAAGTTTGCCAATTACTATTCATACGACGGCTACTGGGAAATAATAGTTGACCCGACTAGGGGATATGGAGCTATGCAAATTCCAGACACTGGACTTTCTCAAAAAATGGAACTTCACAGCACGTTTATTATAGAGCTCCCTGAAGGGGCGGAGCTGGTTGAATACCCCCAAGCGTACGCAAAGGAATTCGGCCAGAGCAAATTCTCCGTAACGTCAAAAGTGGAAGGTAATAAAGTCATCATAGGCTCTGATATTTACCTGGAAGAAAACCTTTCTCCAGAAGGATTCAGAGCACTCTTCGGTGATTACAATGCATTTTACATTCGCTACACAACCCCCTATGAAGGAGAAGAAACATATCAATCAGTAAAGACTGAGCAGTATCTAAGGGCGGAGATTTTAGATGATGGGACTACCGAGTTATTCATAAGAGATACCTACATTGAACCAAAAGAGCAAGTAGAATTCATAAAGCTTCAAATAAACCTTATGGGGGCGGAGAATGTTACCGGTCTGATCCTCCAAAACTATCTTCAGGGGATGGTAGCTCAAGGGATGACCGTGGAAGACGCAAATGCAAGCATATTAGGCTTGGACAAAGAAGGGCCCTTGACAATAGAGACCAACTACCTACTGAAAAACTTTACCAAGTTGATAAATGGAACCTACGAATATTCCTTTGATCCAACACTTCTAAATCCTTCACAACTGGGATATAGAGCTCAGAACGAAATAAACCAGAGCCTAAAAATTGAATTCATCCTCCCGCCGGAAGCGGAAATTGTTGAGGTGCCAAAGAACATAAGCAGAGAAGTCAAAGGAAACACGTATTTCCTTTCCACAAAAGTTGATGGGAACAGGATTTTAATAACGGCCAACGTATTCGTAAGATACGGTGCCCCATTTGAAGACGTGTATTCCCTTGTAGGGGACGTTGAGAGAGGTTACATCAGATACAGGCTGTCATCGGAAGGAACCAACTTAACGACTACCCAGATAGCCGGAGTAGCGGGAGCGGTAATTTTGGTGGGTGTAGCTATTTTCATGCTGAAGAAAAGGTAGCATTAGGTTTTTAATTTCCCTGTTAATATTTTTTGGCTAGGTGGTGTAAATGACGAGAAAACTCTACTATGAGGATGCATATTTGAAGGAAGCTAAGGCAAAGGTAATCCAGATAAAGGAGAATGCCTTGCTTTTAGACCAGACCATATTCTATCCAACCGGAGGGGGACAGCCCCACGATACGGGCACTATAAATGAAGTTAGAGTTTTAGACGTCTACAGAGATGAAAGCGGGAATGTGTGGCACGTCGTAGAAGATTCGAGTCCCTTCAGCGTTGGAAACGAAGTGGAATTAAAACTCGACTGGGAGAGGCGCTATAAGCTTATGAGAATCCATACAGCACTGCACCTCTTAGACCATGTTTTCAATGAAGTTCTTGGAAAAGGAAACTGGCAGTTACATGGAAGCGGCATGAGCCCGGAAAAGGGAAGATACGATTTAAGATATCCTGAAAACCTCAATCAATACAAAGAAAAAATAATCGAACTCTTTAACCGCTATGTTGATGAGGGTGGAGAAGTCAAAATCTGGTGGGAAGGGGAGAAGAGGCTAACCCAAATCAGGGACTTTGAAATCCTCCCATGCGGAGGGACACATGTGAAGGACATTAAGGAGATAGGACATATAAAAAAGCTCAAACGCTCAAGTGCGGGAAAGGGAGTGCAGAGAATAGAAATATGGCTTGAAGATTAAACTGCGAGTGGGCCATGTGGATTAGAAAGATTTAAAAGCCCTTTGGAATTCATTTACTAACGCGCGGGGGTTGCCGAGCCTGGTCAAAGGCGCGGGATTCAGGGTCCCGTCCCGTAGGGGTTCCGGGGTTCAAATCCCCGCCCCCGCACCATTCTGTTCAAATTTTAAAAGAAGAAAAAGGCTCATCTTGTTATCTGTACTTCTTTCATGAGTTCTAAGGGCTCAGGATGCTTCTCAAAGTACTCCCTAACAGGTTTGAGGAGTTCTATTAAGTATTCAGCAACCGCATTCTTTAGGTCAAGTGGGTGTATCTTGCCCTCGGCAAAGTCCTTCTTGAGTTCTTCGAATGTTGTATACGTCACATCTCCTCCAAACTTGGCCGGCCTGTGAATTGTGAACTCCGTTGGTTCTTCTCTAAAGATTATGTGCTCAGCCCAGTCAAGCACCGGGTTGTATTTGACTTCTCTTGCCGGACAGAATGCCTTTCTAAGTTTTTGTTTTATTTCTTCTGGGCTGTCGTGGATGAAGACGGCCGAATAGGGTTTGCTCTTGCTCATCTTCATTGCCGCTTTGATTTCCTTGAACTCCTCCTCACTTTCAATTGGCCATTTTGGAGGCTCCTGGAGGCCTAAGAGGAGGTGGTGGTGAACAGCGATGGGCTTTACCTTCTCCCCGTTCCAAACAAGCGGATGATACTTTAGCTTCTCTGCAACCTCAATAGCAATGACATGGGCTTTTCTCTGATCCATTCCTGCATGAGCTATGTTAACTCCCTGGTAGAAAATATCCGCAACCTGCATGGCCGGATAGATTAGCTTTGCGAAGTCAATTGACTCTCCCATCTGTCTTCCCATAATTGTTATAGAGCGTAGCATTCTTGCCAGGGTGACGTTTTTTGAAATATCAATGACTGTCCTCCAGTAATCTCCTTTCTCTAAAATCTCGCTGGCCAGAACGAATTCTACCTTATCTGGATCCCCTCCCATGACTTTAATGCTTTGCTTCATGCCCTCCTTGAAATAAGTTAGGGCAACTTTCTGTATAACCTCGAGATCTCCCCCAAGTTTATCGTTAATCCAGCTGTGCCAGTCAGCTAAGAATATCCTCGTCTTTATTCCCGCTTTTTGGAAGTCAGCAATTTTCGCACCAGCCATTAATCCCGTGCCAAGGTGAATGTAACCACTTATTTCAAACCCGATGTAATGTTGTAAGGGCATTCCAATTTCCAATAAATGTCTGAGATTCCCAAGTGTCAGCACTTCCTCAGTAGGTTTTTTCGTTATCAAGCTTATTTTCTCTTCAATATCCATTTACACCACCTACCTTCACCTACGAAATGACTCTTTTAAGCATTTCTTTGAAGCCAGGGATACTGTCAGGATAAGCAGTGGGGCGTCAGGTTTAAATCCCAGACACTACCACAGAAAAAGAAAGGGGGGAACATGCAAGCCGAAACC
>LGET01000124.1 GCA_001507935.1 Thermococcales archaeon 44_46 | reverse complement strand
GACGTTGATGTCTTAGTTTATCCAGAGAAGGAAAAGATATTAGAAATAATAGGCGAATACGACGGATTAATAGTCTCACCCTTGAATAGGGCGGATAGAGAAATAATTGAGAAAGGAGAGAAGCTTAAGGTCATAAGTACCCACTCTGCTGGCTATGACCATATAGACCTTGAAGCAGCAACTGAAAGGGGGATATACGTAACAAAGGTTAGCGGGGTTTTAAGTGAAGCCGTTGCAGAGTTTGCCGTGGGTTTGACCATAGCTCTTCTGAGAAAAATTGCCTATTCAGACAAGTTCGTGAGAAGGGGTCTTTGGGACTCTCACAGGACGGTTTGGGGATGGTACAAAAGAGTGGAAACGGTCTACGGCAAGAAGGTTGGAATCCTTGGAATGGGTCCAATAGGCAAAGCTATAGCGAGGAGAATGAAGGCTCTTGGAACGGAGATTTACTACTGGAGCAGAAGCAGAAAAGAGGATATAGAAAAGGAAGTAAGTGCAAAGTGGCTTCCGCTTGAGGAGGTCTTAAAGCAGAGCGATATAGTTATCCTTGCACTACCTTCAACTCCTGAGACATACCACATAATAAATGAGGAAAGACTTAAGCTCATGGAAGGAAAGTATCTAATAAACATAGGAAGAGGAAGCTTAGTTGACGAAAAAGCCCTTATTAAAGCCCTGAAAGAAGGAAAACTCAAAGGATTTGCAACTGATGTTTACGAAAAAGAGCCACTTCAAGAGAGCGAACTCTTTGAAATGGAATGGGAGACCGTGCTTACTCCACATCATGCAGGATTGGCGAAAGAGGCTATGGAGGACATGGGATTCCAGGCAGTAAACAATCTGCTATCGATTTTTAAGGGGAAAGTTCCGGAAAACCTCGTAAACAAGGAAGTTCTTAAAATAAGGCCACTAGAAGAGGTTAAACTCCTTTGACATTTCTTTTAACTTTTAAGTTATAAGTTCTCACTTCAACATGAAGGGAAAATAAGCAAAAAAGAAGCTAAAGGGCTACTCGCCCTTCAGAATCTTAACGACTTTTTCAGCAACTTCTATGCCGGCTCTTTCTTGGGCTTCAACCGTAGATGCTCCTATGTGAGGAGTTAGAACCACATTGTCAAGCTTTGTCAAGGGGTGATCTTTGGGAAGTGGTTCTTCCTCAAAGACATCCAGGCCAGCTCCAGCAATCCATCCCTCTTGAAGTGCCTTCACTAAAGCGTTTGTGTCTACAATGGGGCCCCTTGATGTGTTGATGAGGATTGCAGTGGGCTTCATGAGCTTCAACTTCTCTTCGTTAATTAGGTGGTAAGTACTTTCAAGGAGAGGCACATGGATTGTAACAACATCGCTGTTTCTCAAAAGCTCTTCAAGCTCTACAAACCTTCCACCAACTTCCTTTGCCCTCTCCTCATTCGGGTAAGGGTCGTAGAGGAGGAGTTTCATCCCGAGGGCGTTGGCTATTTTTGCTACCTGATAGCCTATCCTTCCAAATCCTACAACACCAAGAGTCTTTCCTTCAAGCTCAAAGCCCATACACTGCTTCTTAGCCCATATCCCCTCTCTCATCTTCCTGTCAGCGAAGGCTACTTTTCTGGCTACATTGAAGATCAATGCAATAGCCAACTCGGCAACGCTTCTACTTGATGCGGCGGGAGCGTTGACGATCTCAATCCCTTTGCTCTTTGCGTATTCAACATCTATGTTGTCCAAACCAACGCCAGCTCTGGCTATAACCTTGAGGCTCGGTGCGGCATCTATAATCTCCTTCGTCACTTTGGGCTTGCTCCTCACTATTATAGCGCTGACATCTTTAACGAGTTCCTTGAGCTTTTCTTGATCAGGGTATTCTTCATAGACTACCTCTAACCCAGCGTTTTTCAAAATCTCGATTGCCCTTTCATGCAAAGGTGCGGCAACTAACACTTTCATTTTCAACCCCTCCTTTTTAGTGCCATAAGCAAAACCTGATCGGAGGCATCCTCCGCTCTATCGGCTATATCCCCAATCTTTGTTATAACCTTATCCCATATGATTTTTGCGAATGTTGTTATTTTTTCACTTTCAAAAACTTTTCTCAAAAGGGAATACTCAATTTTATCAGCCTCTTCTTCTGCTATTTCAGTCTTTTTTGCATACTCAATCGCCTCATCGACGTTTGTGTTGAGTGCTTTAACAGCCTTTTCAAGGAGCTGATATGTCCTCAAGGAATAATCTAAAAGCTCTAGGATCTCATCCTTCAGATCTGAGGGTACTTTGGGTTTTGCCAAGATCAGAGAATGGGCGGCACTCTCTGCTGCATCTGCCACACTATCTACAAGCTCAGATAATCTAGCGTAATCCCCTCTGTTAACCGGTAAAAAGGCGCCTTGATAAAGCATTGTCTCTATTTCTCTTCTTAAAGTATCTGCCTCCCTCTCCAGTTCTTCAACTTCTTTCATTAGAGCCTCTGCCCCCTCAACTTCTCCATTGAGATAAGCTTCCACAAGTTCTCTAAGCTTTACTATGGTGGAATTTACCGCATCAAGATGTCTGTCAATTGTTGCAAAAACATTATTTTCCTTCCCTCCAAATATGGGCATATCTCATCCCCGGTATACTATCAATGGGACTCTTTATTTAGTTTGTGACTCCTTAGCCTTTACCAAACTCCAGAGTGCAAAGTTTAGGGGAGTTTTTAGCCCTATTTCCTCACCGTATTCGATGATTTTACCATTTATAAAGTCTATTTCTGTCATTTTACCCCTTCTTATGTCCTGAAGCATCGAGTTATAGTTCTCTCTTGTTCTCTTAAGGGTTTCAAGGAGAAGTTCCATTGGATGCATATCGAACCCAATCCCCCATTGAGTAGCGACCTGACAGCCTTCCTTCACCACTTCCATCGCCAAGGTTAAGAGATAATCATTTTCCAGAATATCGCCATTTTTGACTTCCATAATAGCTCCAATCGGGTTTATTGCGGAGTTAACTATAGCCTTAGCCCACTTCCATCCTGCTATGTTCTCACTGATCTCTGCCTCTAGCCCGGCTTTCTTAAAAAGGGCAACAAGTCTTTCTGCAAATTCTCCTTTTCCCTTAGGGTAATTTCCGATTATTGTTATTCCCTTTCCAGTCCATCTAACAACTCCCCATCTCTCAAGAGTTGCTCCATTAGTAGTTATCCCGCCCAGAACATTTTTTGTGTATTTTAATGCTTCATCCTCGTTTCCAATCCCGTTTTGAATGCTTAGTATCCATGTGTTTTCTCCTATGCTTTCTTTGGCACATTGTAAGGCATAAGCAGAGGAATAGGATTTTGTTGCTAAGATTATCAAGTCCGGAGGCTCTGGAGGAGTTTCGGTAACGGCCCTCGGATACACTGTGAACTCCTCAACCCCAACAACCATGAGACCATTATTGTTTATAGCCTCTACATGTTCTTTCCGACCTATCAGCGTCACATCTTCCCCAATTCTCGTTAAAAGTGCACCAAAAAGGGAACCTATGGAGCCCGCACCAAGAACATAAATTTTCATCCCTTCATCACCTTCCTTAGTGGAAATAATGAGTAAACGGACAATGTAAGAGAAATTGCAAAGAATACCCACCAGTATTGAAGTGAGTGGTTAAACGTGTAGATTGTGTAGGAAAGAGCCGTGTAGAACACTGCCAAGAGGGGAATTCCACCGATTGAAAGCTTTCTGTTTTTGAAAAAGAGCAACAAACTCCCAACAATTGCTAAAGAAAATATGCAAGGCTTTATTTCATCTGGCCACACGATATTTAAAGCTCTTAGCAGAGTAGCTAAAGAAACAAGCCCGATGCCAATGTTGATGACTCTTTCAGCTAAGCTAATCGGCTGGCTCGCTTTGGGGAGAGCAAAAATTATGGCAACAAGTGAGAGCAAAATGCCTATAGCAAGGAATAAGGGAATCTTAACATCTGCCCAGTAGAATATGTCAACCATAAACGCCGAGAATAGGGAAACTCCTCCAAAAAATCTTGAGTTTTTATTCAGATAGGCAACCGAGAGAAGTGCCAGGAGAAGGGGAGAAAGGTAAAACAATCCAAGGCTATCACTCAACCTACTCGGGAGCTCTGTCTTTATGCTATAAACAAAAACTGCAAGGGATAGGAGATATATGCCTATTGGCAGGGTCTTTTTCACAATATTCACCGTAACCATTTTAATACATTCCCTTAAATATCTTGCAGTCATGGAGTTGGCGGTAATACTCGTTGAGGTCGAATATCCCATAAACCTCGGAGCTATTGCAAGGGTTATGAAAAACTTTGGGGTAAAGGAGCTTATCTTGGTTAATCCCGAGGTTAGTCCTAATGACAAAACGGCCAGAAAATTTGCCGTCCATGCTGTGGATATACTAGAAAATGCAAAAGTTGTCGAGACTCTAGATGAAGCCCTTAAAATGGTGGATTTAGCTGTAGGAACTACTGGAGTTGCTGGAGGAGATTATATTCCTGAAAGAACACCCATAACACCGGAAGAATTCGCAAAGAGGGCTTTTCTTTACGATGGGAGTATTGGGTTAGTTTTTGGTAGGGAAAGCAGGGGATTGGACAATGAAGAACTCAAGAAGCTCGACTTTACAGTCACAATTCCCACCAGCGAGGAATACCCCGTAATGAACCTAAGCCATGCTGTTGCGGTAATACTCTACGAGCTCTACAAGCAGAGGACAAAAACTGAAGTCGTTGAAGTTAGAGATAAGCTTAGAAAATCAACAAAGGAAGAGAGAGCAAGACTGGTTGAGCTGTGGGAAAGACTCTTAGATGTCCTTGAATACCCCAAGGACTTGGAGAGAAGGAAGCTCTCCGTGTTGATGTTCCAGCGTTTTCTGGGAAGAGGGTTTATATACGCAAAGGAGATACACTCCATGTATGGGCCCCTAAGAAAAGCCATTGAAAGATTGGAGAGATGTAAAGATGATTGCTATTGATTCCTTCAAAATAGGCGGAAGAGAAATACAGATAGCCGTAATCTATGAAGAGAAAATTCAAGACCCTAGTTCCCACCACCTGTGAAGTTGTATAATCTGTCCAGATTCACGGCCAGAATCGCCCCTAAAATCCTGACAGCTAACCCCCT
>LGET01000123.1 GCA_001507935.1 Thermococcales archaeon 44_46 | reverse complement strand
CAAGGAAGTATAATTAGAGACTATTTAAAAATTACGGAAAACAAAAGAATTCAAAAGTTCCATTTATCACTACCTATGAAACAGCCCTCTTTATCGAATAGCTAAGACCATAGGCAGGCCACAAACCGGGGGGCATCGAGTAGTGGTGAAGATTCCTGAGTATTTTCTCTGCTTGTTCCTGGTTCTCAGCAATTACCTTGAGCTTATCTTTCCTAAGCTCCACGGTCCCGTTTGGTAGCTTGAGAACTATCTTGTCTCCGACTACATCCGGCTTGGCCCTCATTAGAAGAGCCTTCAAGTCCCTGTAGGCATCTTCCGTTATTTTCTGCTCAATGATGCCTTCCTTCTTTCTGGATTTTAATATTTTGCTCAACCAAAAACTACTACTCGAGGATTCATCATCCATTGTCAAACCCTACCTCCGGTGAGGTTCTCAAATAATCCTAGGGAATACACCTTTTTAAGCTTTTTCCATCGTTTTTTGCCGAAATTACCATCCAAGAAAAAGAACCTTCACAAACCAAAAAGTTTTAAGGAAGTTCTTGAAGCTTACCTCAGTATGAAAAAGAGAAGAACCCAGCTTATAAAGCCCCGTATAAGGGAGATATTGAGCAAAATCCTCCCTCCCGAGTTAGTTGACCTTCTCCCAAAGCACTGGGTTCAGCTGGGGGATGTTCTAATACTTCCCCTGAGGGATGAGCTTTTGCCGTATAAACACGAGATTGCAAAGGTCTACGCGGAAGTTCTGGGTGTCAAAACAGTCCTGCGGAAAGGAAGGATTGGAGGAGAATTCCGAGAGACCAACTACGAGATAATCTACGGCAATGATCCGATAACAGTTCACAAGGAAAATGGAATTCTCTACAAGTTTGATGCCTCTAAAGTTATGTTCTCCCCTGCAAACGTCAAGGAAAGGGTCAGAATGGCCAGCATTGCAAAGCCGGATGAGCTTGTTGTGGATATGTTTGCCGGAGTGGGACATCTAAGCCTGCCCATAGCAAAGCACTGCGGTGCTAGGGTGATAGCAATCGAAAAGAGCCCTTACACTTTCAGATTCTTAGTTGAGAATATAGAGCTCAACAAAGTCCAGGACAGGATGACAGCCTACAACATCGACAACAGAGAATTCAAAGGAGAGAACATAGCGGATAGGATTTTGATGGGCTATGTTGTTAGAACCCATGAATTCATTCCAAAAGCGCTGGAGATAGCAAAAGATGAAGCGATAATCCACTACCACAACACCGTTCCCGAGAGACTGATGCCAAGGGAGCCCTTTGAGACCTTCCAAAAAATAGCGCGGGAACACGGATACGAGAGCGAGCTTTTGGAGAGCAGAATACTCAAACGCTATGCTCCCGGAGTGTGGCACGTTGTTCTGGACATAAGGGTTTTCAAGAAGTAGGCCTTTCGTAGGTAGCCCAAATGGTATAACAGCCCTTCTCGTCTTCTTTGATTTCTATGGTTTTCAACAGGCTCCCGTATTCTTTAATGAGCTCTTCTACAACCTTTGGAATCTCTTCAAGGAAAGCCTTCCTTTTTACTGTCAGCTGCATGAAACCACCAGGAGCTCAAAAGCGTCAAGTTTTTTAATGCTTTCCCACATCCTCTCTCGGTGAGAAAATGAAATACAGCTGGGAAGAATTTGCGAGGAAAATGGGTATAGAGCCAGAAATTTTGGAAAACAAAGAGGCGAGACTCTTAAAGAAGTTCATTGATGATTTAATCGTTCCAACTCACTGCCAAGGCTGTCAGGGTTTAGATTTGAGCATAGAGAATCCAGTTCATCATCCCTCTTACGAGCTCACTCCCGCTTGCAACCACGACTGTATATTCTGCTACTCCAATGTAGCCGTAAAGCTCGGAAAAGCTCCAAAACCCGGCTACTACGGGTGGGAGGATCCTTACGCAATTACCGTCTCCCAGTATGGCGAGCCTCTCATGAGTCCAAAAATAGTTGAGGTAAATAGGATGCTCCGTGAGCGCTTCCCCAATGCCAGATTAGACCTGCAAACAAACGGCTCCCTCTTAACCGAAGAGCTCTGGCAAAAGCTTGACTTTGATCTGGTGATGATTAGTTTAGATGCCGCAACCAGAGAAAAACACAAGATGATAACCAACGCAGACACCTTTGACAACGTTGTTAACGCTCTCAGAATAGTTGGGGCAGACAAATCCGTTCGCTCAGTTGTGAGGACAATCTTCATGCCCGGGATAAACGATGAGGATATTCCAAAAATAGCAGAGCTTGCGGCTTCCCTCGGAGTTGACGAGATGATGTTCCAACCCTTAACCATACACGAACTCAACGAGGAGAGGCTTAGAAAGGCAGGTTTGGACTTTGAAAGGGCAGAGAGCATAAGGGAATACCTAAAGGCGGCAATGGAGGCTAAAAAATACATAGACGTTAGGATAAGTGGCTGCCAGCTTGCCATTTATAGAACCATGGACGCACTAACTCTCTTCAGCGCAAGAAGAATAGGAAGGGACGTGGCACCGATAGTAAAGAGAAAGAAGCTTCAGCTCGAAGAGCCTTAAGAAATGTGGTGAGCAAAAATGCTCAAATGTTCCCTCTGCATAAATGACGAAAGAACAGCGAAGATAAAAATCGTCGATGGAAGGTCGTTATGCAAAGAGTGCCTCAATTACTTAGCCCACAAGCCGGATAAGGAGAAGATAAAGGCAGAGCTTGAGGAGCTGATGAGAAAAGTGGACAAAGCCATAGTGGCTTTCTCAGGTGGTAAAGACAGCACGGCTGCCCTTTATCTTGCAAAAGAGAAATATAACGTTGATGTTGAAGCTGTAATGATAGACCACGGCTTTATGGCGAGAGAAGCTATAGAGAACGCAAAAAGAATAGCCAAACACCTCGACGTGCCCTTGACGATTCTCCACTATGATTACTCCGACATCTTTAGGGAAGCTCTCCTTAAAGGCAAATCCCCATGCAAAAGGTGCTCCTCAAGGACAATGGAGAAGCTTAGAAAATACGCCCTGAAAAAAGGTGTAAAATATATAATAACCGGGCATGAGCTTCCTTTTGGTCATCATCCGTACAGGCTGATGAGTGGCGGAATAGTTCAAATCCGGCTGCTGAGCCTTATGAGTGAAGAAGAGAGGTTTGAGATTCTCAGAGAATTGCCCTTTAAACTCCCAGAGCTTGCTGGTTATACAACTAATTGTCTGATTCTTGGACCGGCACTTAAGAGATACTATGAAAAGCACGGCTACAGCTTTGAGACAAGAAGGATTGCGGCTCTTGTGAGACACGGGCTACTCAGCAAGGAAAAAGCCCTAAAAAAGGTTGCCAAACCGAAAATCCCAGAGAAAATTGAGGAGGAAGTTTATGAAAGGCTGGGAATCCTCCAAGGTGAAGGATTATTTTAAGGGGGCGATTACTCTGTATGTTTCAACTCCTTCCACCTCTAAACCTTACGTAAACCATTCTATCTTCAAACCTCATGAGCACCTGAAGCCTTGTTAAGCCTTTTGCATACTATCTCAACCAGATGTTTGCTTGTGAAAACACAAAGCCAATTTTTCTGCTTTCCCTGCTTCGTTTGCATGGCTTCGGGAAGTGATGCTTCAGTTATCTTGGGAGCATGCAAAGATAAAAAGGAAAAAGTACTAATCAAGAGGTCTTGGAGGTTCAATACCTAACTCTTTTGCAATTTGTTCTAGCTCCCTTAAGGTTCCTTCATCAAGAGGTATTCCTTTTTCTAATCTTTCTTTTGCCGTTCTTTCTTCAATTTCTCCAGGAAGTAAGACCTCCTTAAAGCCCTTTGCCGGTTTAGAGTTTTTGATTTTTTGTATAAGCTTTTGGACATCTTTTGTATATTCCTCATATTCTCTAAATAAGGTGGGGTCTATTGCCATAACAAAGAATCCTCCTTGGACAACTACATGATGGGGAATTTCTGTACTTGGCAATCCTCCGATTAATGAGGATGTAAGAAGTTCAACTAGTAGTGAAAATCCATATCCTTTATGTCCACCAAAAGGTAAAATTGCACCATCCGGGAAAGCTTTATTAGGATCAGTTGTGGGATTTCCATCTTTGTCAAGTGCAATTCCTTCGGGAAGTTTCTCTCCTTTTAGAGCTGCCAACTTAACTTTAAACCCAGCAGTCGCACTTGTTGCAATGTCAAACACTACTGGTTCCCTCTCATCTACTGGAAATGCATAACTTAAGGGGTTTGTGCCGAAGACTTTTTCTGCTCCTCCCCATGGGACAACACGAGCGACAGCATTCGCAAAGGCAAAACCTATTAACTTTTCTTCAGCGATTTTTTTGGTATAATACGCTAACATTCCTACATGACCAAGATTTTTAGCACCAACAATGCCTACTCCTGACTTTTTAGCTTTCTCTATTGCCATTTTCATTGCCTTGTATCCAATTACTATGCAAAACCCTTTTCCCCCATCAATAAGCGCTGAAACTGGTGACTCCTTAACAATTGTTATTTTTGATTTTGGTAAGATTAGTCCCTTTTTTACCCCATCGATATAATATGGAACTCTAATTATTCCATGTGAATCCACGCCTCTTAAATTCGCTGTAACCAAATGGTCGGCTACTATCTTTGTATCTTCTTCGGGCATTCCTATTTTAGTAAATGCCTCTACTGCAAATCTATACAACTCATCCTTCGAAAATCTCAAGTAATTCACCACTTTACCTCCCCTCCTTCAACACACACTTAACTTCAGGATTCGTAGGATATTTTGGTTCTTTCCCATAAAGCACCCGAAGTACTTCTTCTGCGGCTACTATGGCCATTCTTCTTCTGCAATCTATTGTATTAGATCCGACGTGTGGCGTCAGCAATACATTATCCAATTTTAACAATTCATGGTTTTCGGGTAGTGGTTCTTGTTCAAAGACGTCTAATCCTGCTCCAGCAATCCAACCCTCCTTAAGAGCCTTGACGAGAGCTTGAGTCTGACCTCCTCCCCGCCCTGAAGGGCGAGGGTTCCAACGAGTTAACCCCTCGCCATTGGCAGGGAGGTTTGAGGGGTTTCATTAAAGCCCAACTCAAACAGGTCTTCGACCCCTCTGGCCGGGTCTTCGGCCAATTACCCCTACCTCCCG
>LGET01000122.1 GCA_001507935.1 Thermococcales archaeon 44_46 | reverse complement strand
TACGCATCCTTTGTCGTGACGACAAGTTCCCGTCCCGTCTCCTCTGCAATCCTCCTGAAGCTTTCCAGCCTCTCGAAGTTCCTCGCCGAAAAGTCCGCCACTACAAGTCCTTTTGCTCCTTCCAAAATGGCTTTGGCATTCTCGTAGACTTCCTTTTCTGAAACGTTTTCATCATGCCCTCTTCCGGCTCTCGTACCTTCCGTGATTAGAACGCTCGCACTCTTTGCGGCTTTCACGAACTTTTTGCTTTCTTCTCCGTTCTTACCGTGAAGTCTGAAGTCGCCAGTGTAGGCGAGTGCAGTGTTGCCTTCAACAATATAAGCCAATGCACCGTAAATGGAGTGATCCACCGAATAAGCACGAACTTCAAAGCCTAGTTCCCCTTCCTCTAGGTGGTGAACTTTTCCAGGCCGGATTGATTTTGTTTTTCCCTTCTTCTTGGCTAGTTCAACATTTGCAAGCCAGCTCAAGAAGCTTAAGCCCTTTTCGGGAATTTCATTTGTGAGAATTATATCTCTACTCACATAATATTTGCTATTTGCTTCGAGAATGTAAGGGTTTGCATTATTTGGATTTCTGGGTGTGTAGTAAGGAAGCTCCATTCCTAGGTGGTTTCCTCTTGAGGTATCTCTGAGAGCTTTAAGAATTACCAGAGTCATCGGAGAGCCGACGATTGGAACACTCTCATCAAGCAGTGCAATGTTTCCAACGTGATCAAGGTGAGCGTGGCTGATTAGGACAGCATTTACAGGGATTTTTGGATGTTTGGCAACTTCATCTGCAATATCTGAGGGAATCAAATCCCTCCTGTAAATATTTAGCCTTGGTATCAGATTGAGCCTCCACAGATCGTAAATTCCCCTTGCAGTTCTCTCGCTTATGAATTCTTCATAATAGCGTCCATACTTTGCAAAGTTCATTCCAAAGTCCAAAAAGATGCCATTTTCGTTTTCCTGAATGTGTATTTTTGAACCACCGATAGTGTTCATCCCATCATAAATGGTTACCTTCATTGTGAAATCCCAAATAGCAATATCACTTTTGTTATTTAAATCAGTTTTGGTGTTTTTAACGCTGTTCAAGCGGAAAATTTCTGTTTTCCGTGTTATTGTGGATATTCTTCCAGTTATACGCTCAGATTTAAGAAACCTTAAAATTGGAGAATCAAAAGGAGTCAAGCAATTCAGAGGTATAATCCTCACAGCGTATAATCCAACACTTTCTTGGCTTCCTCGATGTGCTCGGGATAGACGTTCCTTATCTCCGGGTGGAGAGCTTTGATAACCCTCCCTATGAGGACGAAGAGCGTTCCAGTAATTATAGGGAGTTCATCGACTAACTCCTCTTCTAGGGGCATTTCGGCAGGTATGCTTGCAAGTACGAACTTTCTTATAGGCTCGATCTCAACCTTCTCATCCCTGATTACGGCTCTGAAAAGGTTCATTGAGTTCTTGAAGCCCTTTGTAAGTGGCAGGTGCCTGAGCTTTATTGTGTCACTCCCCTCTGCTATTGCGTTCTCATAGGCAACCTCAAAGAGGTCAGCAAGCTTCTTCTCCACTATGTCCATCATTTCCTCCGCTCTTGGCTTTGTGAGTGCAAGCTCACATGTCTTCTCAAGAATCTTCTCCAGCTGTGGGAAGGGGATTATCATGTTTGCCATCTCCCTCACCCCCTCCCTCCTTTTGCTCTCGATGTATATTTAAGTAACTAAAAGTATTTAAATTTTTCTCAGAACTTACTAGAACACTCCGTGCAAAAACATAAAGAATGAAGAAAAATCGCACTGCTTGCTTTTTTCTCTGAAAGAGTAATTGAAGGGCAATCTTTAAAGAACCGAAACTCTTTTAAACTTTGCAGAGTAATAAGAGCTTGAAAAGGCCAAACTTAGAACCCGATGAGACGAGGGGTTTCATGTTACCACTCCGCCTTGGAGTGGTTGACGCCGTAAGGCGTCCTTGAGAAACTACCCTTTAGAGCAGTCAAAAACTGGAGATTCGCCTCTCAAACCATAATCCCAAGTCCCCTTTGGGGATAGGGGTAACGGGCACAAGACCGTGCCCTCGGGCTGAACCGAAACCGGCAACGGGAGTAGGTGATGGGCCCGTAAACCTCTCCGCCATTGGCGAGGGATTAAAGCTTAACCTCTCGCTAAAGGCGGAAAGGAGGTCAGCCGAGAAATCCTCTGATACCAGCCGCTTCTACCACAAGGCTCTCTTCAATTTTTCCATTCAGTATCTGGGTGGTGATTTCCAGATGTTTTTCGTTCCTTTCTATTCCCATTTCCTTTTGCAGTTTGACTGTATGATCTAAAAATTTGAAATAGGAAGCTCCTTTTGGATTAAAGAACTTTAACGCAAAGGAGATATCATTATAAAGGCCTTTGTAGTATTCACTTATTATCTCCAGCTCCTTTTCACTTAGCGCTCTTAATCCTAGGATTTCTGGAGGTATTCCGAGAGAGTACAGAGATGCCGTGAACTTTATAGCCCTCGGAAGGGCTTCTCCATTGACCTCTCTTGAATACCCAAAGAGCCCTATGTGAAGCTTCCTTTTCCTTCTTGAGGGAACAGCCTTTGCAACCTCTCGTATATATGGGGCGAGAATCTTAAGTTCCTTGGTGTATTCTTCTTCATATTTGTCGAGTATCCCAAATATTCTCTCATCAATTGCTGGCGTTTCTTTTCTTTTTGTATTGTTTACCTTTTCAATAGCTTTGATAACTTCTTTAGGCTCATTATCATATTTAAATGAGCTTTGGACAGTAAAGGTCTGGGCGCTGGGATATTCTTCCATTGTTGCATCGACATTCTTGGGTGTGAAATGTCCCCTAAAAGGGGCCCCACCGACACCGATTATTGGATATATGGGGATGCTTAGTTCTTCTTCAAGTTCTTTGAGTTTGAATAAAGCATATTTGTCATAGATTACCGCACTTATTAGACCATAGTTCATTGCAGGGTCGCTTCTGGCCAAAAATACCCTCTGGTACTCAAAGTTTTTTCCGGTTAGATATTCCTCCAGAATTTCGTGGGAGTTCATAATAGCTTCTTTTGTCTCAAATAAGGGGATGACGTTTATCTCTTCTGGATAAAATTCTCCAATCCACTCGTAGATTTTAACGTCGTACACCCTTTTGTACTGCTTTCCTATGATATACCTTTTGTAAAGCTCGTACACCCTTTCGAGTTCTTCAGAAGAAGTTGTCATGGGTAATATAACTTCAAAAATTGGAGCGATTTCCTCTCCGTAAAATAACTTTGCATAGTCGGCGGATCTGGGAATACTTTCAAGCGTTTCAAGCAAAAGCTTTGCCTCTGCTTTCTCTACACTTGGATTTGGCACACGGGGTGTGATCCTAAAGTCCTTGCCAAGCTTTCTTTTTCTGAAAAAGCTTCCATATTTTTCCAGTAATTTCTTTACAACGAATTCGTCAACCTCCTTTCCTTCGAAATCCCACATCTGCTCGTCTACTCCAAGAACGCTAAAAGCATAGAACGCTTCAACCACTTCATCCTCTCCTCCAAGGGCAGCGTCATGAGCAAAAAAAGGTATGAATACATTGTCGGGATGCTGAGTACTCATAGTTCTTGGTATCATTTTGCTCACCATTTCCATGAAGAATGCACAAAATTTAAGTTTTTTGACAAATTTTTTGATAAAATGGCAAAAGATGGTAGATGGGGTTTTTCCTGAGTTGCACAATGTTTTAAATCTTAGAGATACAACTTTTAATGGTGATATTCGTGAGAATCCTGAAGCATCTGAACAGGTTTCCACCTCGTTATGGCCCCGAATGGGGAAGTGGCGGAATATTCGGTTTGAGATACCACAATGGTGTTTTGTACTTCACAGTGGCATTTGAAGCCCAAGCCCACTTCCTACGGGAGGACTCAAAAAAGGTGTACGAGTTTGAACTCGTCGGCGATGCTCCGACTTCTGGAGGAGACACATACAATTCGGTTGAGACCGTTGATGAGTTCATCTACTTTGGCGGCTGGGTTCATGCTCCAGCGGTTTATGAGGGTAAGAACGAAAAGTCGACAATAAGCTTTGTCAACAAATACTCTCACGTTCACGAATACGATACGGAAAACGACAAAGTAAGGCTTTTGTGGAAAGATTCCATCCACCACAAGACGGATTGGGCGGGAGAAGTGAGCGACATAATATACGACCCCTACGAAGACAAGCTCCTTATAGCAAGGGAAGATGGGCATGCACACCTTGGCATATACGAACTTGACAGGAAGACCGGGGAGGCAGAGCTTCTCAATGAAAATCCGAGCCTCAAGGGGACTCTTGTCCACGACACCGTCTTCTTCGGTATTGGAAAGAACTTTGATTGGGGAGTGAGAGAGTTGCATGTATTTGATCTAATTACAAGAAAATGGGAAACTTTTCCAGTAGTTGTTAGCTCTGTAGACGGAAACCCTCCCGTGAGGCCAGTTTTGGGTGACATGGAGAGTGCATACAACAGGGTTTTTGCCTTTGTGAGAGGAGGAATGTTTGTGGGCAATCCCCTTAACGGTGAGGAGATGACATTCTTTAGGTTTCTGGACTTTCCAAGCTTCTATGCCCCTATGAGAACAAACGCTCTCCCAATAGGGGGAGGGATACTGATAGCTTACAATGCCCATCATGATGCGATCTACAGACCAGTTGATGAGGAGAGTAGGGTTATGGCAAAATTTACAAACGCCATAAATGCTCCCTCTTTGCTCCTTTATGTAGCTCCTCCAATGGTTAAGGTGGTGGGCGTTTTTGGTGCAAGGATAACCAGCATAGAGAAAGCCTTTGGAAAAATACTCTTAGGAACAAACACCACCCCTAATACGGGAGCCTTAGAGGCTACGCCGTTTGATACCGGTAATAGAGATATTGTTGTTCTCGACGAAGATGTAATCCATAGAAAGCCTCCAGCTCTTAGTATCTCCCTCAAAACTGCCGCTCTGGCAAAAGTAGGTGAGCTCTTTGGAGCAAAAGCCTTTGGAGGAATACCTCTCGACGGATATAAAGAGGCCGAGCTAATAATAACCTCAAGCAAGGATAACAGGCTAACGATATACGAGTACGACCTTTCCCTCCCGCCTGGGAGGGCTTATGAAGAGT
>LGET01000121.1 GCA_001507935.1 Thermococcales archaeon 44_46 | reverse complement strand
GGGGCATCGATTAAAACAAAATCTGCCATTGATGATATCTCTCTTATGAGCTCCTTCAGCTTTTCCGGGTTCTTTACCTTCTTTATTTTTTCAAGGCTTAGTCCGCCTGGGATTACTTTAACACCTGCTGGGCCTTCGTAGACGGCATCTCTAAGATCCGCCTCTCCTGATAGAACATCGTGGAGGGTTATTGGAATGTCCTCCATGCCGAGGATTAAGCTCAGATTTGCCATTGTAATATCTGCATCAATCACTATGACTTCCTTTCCAAACTGTGCCAACGCGACACCGACATTTGCTATTGTGGTGGTTTTACCCGTACCACCTTTTCCAGAGGCAAAAACAATAGACCTTCCCAATTTAATCCCCCCGTGTCTTTTAATTAAATGTACGAAATTCGTAATTAATGTATCTAACCTATATACTGATGTCTAACTTTTTATATTTAACTCAATTTGTCCTTAAAAAGAATTAAAGGACGGTTAAAAAAGTAAAAAGGGTCTACTCTTGTTCCTCTTCTAATTTCTTCTTTGCGACTTCAGCAGTATCAGAAAGGCTCCTGAACAGCTTCAACATTTCCATCGGGAGTGTTAGTACTATAACGTTGCTCTTATCGCTTGCTACGTCACTTATTGTTTGCAGGGTTCTAAGCTGGAGCGCCATTGGATGCTCAGAGATAATCTCTGCAGCTTCTCTAAGCTTCTCGGCAGCCTGTCTTTCTGCCTCAGCAAGTGTAATCCTTGCTCTCCTTTCTCTCTCTGCCTCTGCTTGTCTTGCCATAGCTCTTTGCATTCCCGCTGGAAGCTCGACATCTTTTATCTCCACTGCTGTAACTTTTATTCCCCATGGGTCTGTTGCTTCGTCGATTATCCTCTGCAGTTCTCTGTTGAGCTTTTCTCTCTCGCTGAGGAGCTCGTCCAGATGTGCCTGGCCAATTACACTTCTCAGGGTCGTCTGGGAAATTTGGGACGTTGCCATTATGAAGTTCTTAACCTGAGTAACAGCCTTTACCGGGTCAACAACTCTAAAGTAAACCACTGCGTTAACCCTTACCGGAACGTTGTCCTTTGTTATTGTTTCTTGAACTGGAACATCCAAAACTTGAGTTCTTAAATCAACTATCACGGCTTTTTCGAATATTGGGATTATGAAGAACAATCCGGGGCCCCTTGCTCCAACAACCCTACCAAGCCTGAAGATTACTGCTCTTTCGTATTCCTTTACTATCTTTATAGCTGAGGACAAAAACACCAAAATAAAAACTAAAATAACAACATACACAATCCACTCAAAGGCCATTCTACTTCACCTCATCAGTATTTTCCCTTTCATCCTTTTTCTCTTTTTCCCTAACCACGATAAGTTTGAGTCCATCCATTTCAACAACCTTAACCTTCTCGCCGATATGTATTAGTTCACCATCCCGGCTTCTTGCCCTCCAAAGCTCTCCTCTGACTCTTACCATCCCCTCCGGGGCTAAAGGTTCCACAACTTCACCCGAGAGACCTATCATCTCTTCCTTTCCGGTTTGTGCCTTCCTTCTATGAGCCTTTATCACAGCTGCCATTCCGAATGCAAAGAACAGCGCCAGCAGTACACCTATTGTTATTATTATCAATCTAATCTGGGAATAAACTTCCCTTGAAACAAGATAGTCCACTCCCCCACCCCCACTGAAGAGCATTATGCTGCCCAAAACAAACGTTATAAAGCCAGCAACTGTAAAGAGACCGAAAGTAGGCGTTAGGGCTTCTGCTATAAAGAATATCACCGCAAGGATTATCAGCAGCAAACCCGCACTCCTGTAGCCGAAGTACCCGAGGCCTATTATGGCAAGGACAATCATTATTGCTCCAGCCGTTTCTGGAACGTGCCACCCCGGACTCAAGAATCCCAAAACAAGAGCCCATATGCCGAGTGTTAAGAGAACGTAGGCAACTGCTGGGTCGGTGATGTATGTTATCACCCTATCCTTTAAACTCGGTTCTAGATATCTAACTTCAGCCCCTTTAAGATCTAAAGTAACGTACTCGCCCCTTACGGGGACCTTGGTTTTCATACCATCTGCTTTTTCCAAGAGCTCATTTACATCGTTTGCAATAACCTCAATAACTCCATACTTTAGGGCTTCTTCGGGATCTATGGCCAAATCCTCCGTTATGAACTTTTCTGCTATTGTTTCATTTCTTCCACTGGCCTTTGCAAGGCTCTTTATGTAGGAGATGTAAAAGTTAACGACCTTTGGAGGAGCCTCTATAATGCTTCCATTTTGGGAATAGCCTAAAATAGGTCTGCACGCACCGATGCTTGTTCCGGGTGCCATGGCTATTAAATGTGAACCCAGGGCAATATATGTTCCAGCGGAGGCCGCCATAGCTCCAGGTGGATAAACGTAGGTTATAACAGGAACATCAGCAGATTTTATTCTCTCGATTATGTTTTGCATCGCATCCGCTCTACCACCGGGAGTGTCAAGAAGAATTATTATGGCATTCGCATTTGCCTTCTCAGCCTCGCTTATGTACCTGTCGAACTGATCGTATGTGTAGGGAGTTATCTCACCTTTTATTTGAGCAACGTAAACGGTTTTTGCTTCAGCTAGCGCTGGGCCCAAGAATATGAGCAGAAGCAGAGAGATAAAAATGATTTTTCTCATAACCACCACCTTGTGTAGATATTGTTCTCCAACTTAATTAAGTTTTCTCAAGAAAAGTTAATAAGAATGGAACCCAAAAATCCTATGGGAGAGCATGAAGGAAGAGATAAAGAAGTTCAAGCTGTCTAAGGGGAATGAAAAAATCAAGGCCGCGTGGAGTTTAATTAGACAGGTGGCCAAATACTCCAATGCTGAGCCTTACTGGGATTTCTTAAGAGAAAACTTTGGAATAAGGGAGAAAGACGTTAAGGAAATCATGCGTTTTCTGGAAGAGGTAGGAGAACTTGAAATCCACCGCTCCTCAGATGGGAAGAGGCTCTATGTCTCAACGCTAAAAGATATAAAGGAAAACCCTGTTAAGCTGGACAGATGGTTAAAGTGATCGACCTCAAGAAGGTAGCCCACGAGATGATAAAAAACGGTACCTGGAAGTTCGAAAACGGAATATTCAAACAGGCATTAGATAATGGTATAGTGGGTTTTGACGGAGAGAACTTCTATTTTCCGGAGCATTTCTCAGAAAAAGAACGAAAAGGTGCCAAAAAGAAGCTTGAATTCGTTCTAGGCCTGGACACTGACCTCGAGAAGTTTTACTCAGAGATAGGAGACTCAAAATTTTCGTTCTTAATTGAGGAGTTTTATGGGTTAACTATCCCGAGGGCGCCGAGCAAATATCAAGCCCTCGTAGAGGTAATAGCCCAGCAGCAGGTGAGTTTTGAATTTGCCATGAGAACAATTAACAGCCTCGTGAAGCTCGCGGGGAAGAAGATCGAAGACCTCTACGTATTCCCAAAGCCCGAGGACATCTTAAACTTAAGTGACGAAGAGCTCAAAGAGACCAAGCTCGGCTATAGAGGGGCTTACATAAAATCTCTCACGGAAGAACACGTCAAGGGGAATTTGCGGTTAGACCTTGAGGAGCTAAGTGAGGAAGAAGCCATAAAATACCTCACGAAATTCAGGGGTATCGGGAAATGGAGTGCCGAGCTTTTCTTGGCCTATGGTCTCGGGAAAAACACGTATCCCGCTGGAGATTTGGGACTGAGAAGGGGAATAGCAAAGATATTTAACCTGAATCCCAAAGAGGTAAAGGAGAAAGACGTCAGGGAAATCATCGAGCCGTATGGAAAATGGAAGTCCCTGCTCGCGTTTTATATTCTCTGTTATGACAGAAAGACCGAGATGATGAAAAATGCCAGTAGAAATAAAGGTGGAAGGAAAAAAGTTTAAAGAGCTGAAAAAACTAGATCTCCTGGAGCTTATAGAAAAAAACCTTTCCAAAGTCGAGAAAACTCTGCAGGCTGAGAGGGAGGCGTTTCTCATCGAGAAAAAGGCGAGGCTTGAAGAAAAGCTGAGGGAAATCGAAGATGAGTTGGAAGACCTCAGGGCTTTCTATGAAAAGGCTTTGAGGGATAAAGAGCTGATGACAAGCGTTAGGGAAAAGCTGAGAAGGGAAAACGAAGAGCTTAAAAAAGAGCTGGAGGAGAGAAGGCGTGAAATTGATAATAAGGCCTAAAAAAGGCCTCGGAAAAATTGAAGTTGAGCTCCCGGATAAGCTTGTAGAAGAAATAAACAGGCTCAGCGAGCGCTATGCTGTGGATGAGAAAAGAGTTCTTGAGATAATCATTTCCAAAAGCTTCAGAGAGCCAAAAGGCAATGTAGAGGTTCTTGAAAACGAAGTTAGGGAACTTGAGAAAAAAGTAGCAAAGCTGGAAAAGGAGTGGGCGCCGCTGAGGTACAAAGCCTATGGGGTCAGCGAAGACAACAAGCTCTTAGCAATCGAGCTCAACGCCCTTCTCGCAGAAAACTCCCAGTTAAAGCGCTTTTTAGGAAAAAAGATTGAGCGAAATTTGGAACTGAGAAAGCTTATTCAGTACTATCTCCGCTGAGGAGTTTTTCCCAAATCTTTATTGCCTGCCATTTGTCGAGGAACTCGTTGAAAGTGCCGCACTTTGGTGAGTAGACACACAAAGGACAGCCGTCTTCGCACTTACACTTCTTCATCTGTTCAAGGCTCTTCTCCATGAGCTTCTCGGCGTTGTCATAGAGAATCTCTGCCAGTCCGAAGCCGCCTTCGTTTCCATCGTAGATGAACACTATGGGCTTGCCCACAAAGGGGGGATTTGGAAAGCTTTCGTAGCTGTAACCGCCGAGCTCCCTGCTGTCCACGTATGTGAAAATTGGGGCTATTTTAATCATGTTGTGCTCTATTGCATGAAGCCCGCTCCCGATTCCATCTTTGCTGTCCACAAGTTTCTTTATTGCAAAGGCAAGCATCTCATCTCCAATCTTTGAATTCTTTAGGCTCTCTCTGATGTAGTTTCTTAGGTAGTGACTCGTTGCGCCCAAAAGTTCGGGGAAAAGAGACCTTCTGTCCAAACGCTCGTAAAGACTAAAGGCAATATCTTCATAACCCTTTTCCACAGCAATCTTGAAGAACTCCCTAAACTCCTCGTTTGCAATCTCTCTAATGCTCTCGGGAAACACAAGCCA
>LGET01000120.1 GCA_001507935.1 Thermococcales archaeon 44_46 | reverse complement strand
GGGAAAGACCCGTAGTTTATAAGCGCTTGTTCCTAAACGTATAAGTTGTTGAAACTCCTAAATAAGCTCTAAGAGGTGATTGATATGGTTCAAAAAGCCCATACTGTTAGAAGGAAAACCAGAGGTAAGCTTAGCAAATCACCAAGGAGGAGAGGTCTTCCTCCATTAACAAGGTTCCTTCAGGAGTTTGAAGTTGGTCAGAGAGTCCACATAGTGATTGAGCCAAGCTACCACAAGGGAATGCCAGACCCAAGATTCCACGGAAGAACAGGTACCGTGGTTGGAAAGAGGGGAGATGCATATATCGTCCAGATCAATGACGGTAGTAAGGTTAAGACCTTCTTCATTCACCCAGTTCACTTAAGGCCCCAGAAGTGAGAACTATGATAGGGCGCAAAAAGCTCAAGGAAGAATACATCTCAATTCCGGAGGCAAAGGAGCTGCTGCTTAAAAGGAGAGAAGAAGGGCTAGAGGAAAACCCAGAGGAGCCAATATTCTATGAAGCAAGGGTTAGCATTGAGCACGCAGAGAAGTTCTCAAAGCTCTCAGCAGAAAAAGCAAAAGAGCTCAGAGAAAAGCTAATAGGCCTCTTTGAATGGCTTGATGAAAGGATAGCGACGAAAATTGTCGACATAATGCCCGAGGACTACTTTGACATAAGGGTTATCTTTGCCAAGGAAGAGTACACGCCCACTAAAGAGGAGGCAGAAAAGATACTCGAAATCCTCGCAGAATATAGGGAGTAACTCCTCTCCTCTTCTTTTTCAAAATTTCTCGAAAAGTATTAAAAGCCTTAGGCAGTATATTCTTGGGGGGAGAGACCATGGATTATTATCGTAGAAGACATTCCTACGCACAAAGCGCCGATAAAAAGAAGCATAATGTAGAGTATGAAGAATATGCGTATGTGTTAGATTACCTTCCCACCGGTTATCTCGATCTTGAACACCGAAACCTTAGGGACAACAAGCCGGTAGCACAGGTTATTGGGGAGAAGGCTTTTACCCTGCTCGAGGTAATTCCGAAGACAGACCTCATGCTCTATGAGAGGGTCTTTGTTGGAAAGGGACAGAGAGACAAGATACTTATGATAACTAGGAAGCTTAATTACGATGACCTGACTCCAACTGCGAAGGCCGAGCTTCCGTACGTCCTCGAGGAGATTGTAAAGAACAACGAAGAGCGTTTTGTGAAGTTCTTTAACGTTGCT
Organism: Thermococcales archaeon 44_46; assembly: GCA_001507935.1. Classification (GTDB taxonomy): domain Archaea; phylum Methanobacteriota_B; class Thermococci; order Thermococcales; family Thermococcaceae; genus Thermococcus_A. The sequence continues at coordinate 3,961 of LGET01000120.1, read as the reverse complement.
CCGCCAATTACAAACAGACTCCACAGCCTGGAACTGCTCCCGGGAATAGGAAAGAAGCACATGTGGGACATTTTGGAGGAGAGGGAAAAAGAGCCCTTCAAGAGCTTTGAGGACTTGAAGCACAGGGTAAAGGGACTCCCGGACCCGGTAAAAATGATAGCGAGAAGAATCTTGGATGAGCTTGAGAACAAAGACCGCTACAGGCTTTTCGTAGGTTCAAGAAGAATATTCAGGGAGTAAATATGCACTCCAAAGTCTTTTCTTTAATTTCTAAATATAACTTAAGGCCGAATTCTGATCTCGGCCAGAACTTCCTCATAGTGGAGGATGTTATCCAAAGGGAAGTGGAAAGGGCAGATATAAAGGAAAATGAGACCGTCCTCGAAATAGGGCCCGGTTTGGGCGTGCTGACAGACAAGCTGGCAAAAAGGGCAAAGAAAGTTTACGCCATAGAGACGGACGCGCGGATTATTGAAATACTAAAAAAGGAGTACAATTGGGACAACGTGGAAATCATACACGGCGATGCCCTTAAGATAGACTTTCCCGAGTTCGATAAGATAGTTTCCAATCTCCCCTATCAGATATCTTCTCCAATAACCTTCAAGTTTTTGAAGTATGAGTTTAAGAAAGCCGTGCTCATTTATCAGCTTGAATTTGCCCAGCGAATGGTGGCAAAGCCGGGGGATAAAAACTATTCCCGCCTCTCGGTAATGGTGCAGGCTAAGGCAGATGTTGACCTTGTTGAAAGAATCGGCAGAGGAGCGTTCTACCCAAGACCAAAAGTCGATTCTGCGGTAATAGTAATGACGCCCAAACCCAAAGAGGAACAGATAGCTCTAAATGAGAACCTCGTGAAGGCCCTCTTCCAGCACAGAAGAAAGCTTGCGAGCAAGGCCCTAAAGGATTCCTACCACATGCTGGGCCTCACGAAGGATGAGTTCAAAAAGCTCAAACCTGTTATTGAGAGTATTCCCCACTCCCAGAAGAGAGTCTTTCAGCTTTCAATTGAGGAGATAAAGGATATAGAAGAGTTTCTAAGAAGCCAAAACCTCATTGAGTAGCATTGTCTTTTAATGAGAGGTACTTCTCTTTCAGGGCTTTTATGTGATTGTAGTGTCCCCACTCAATCTCCGCTAGCCATTTTGCTACCTCTTTAACCTCGGGGTTTTCACTCAGCTTCGAGAGGTACTCGTAAGCCTCTGCCGCCATCTTTTCGTTCTCCATTAAGATGTCAAAAAGCTCCTCTGCCCTTCCCTTTTCTAAGAACCTCTCAAGTTCAGGCTCGGCCAAAACTACCTCTAAGGGAGGTAAATTAACCGGGATAGGTTTTTCACCCGGAAACAGCTTTTTGTAAAGTCGAAGCAGCTCTTCTGCATGCTCCAAGCTCTCTTCGCTGAGCTTACGAAAAACCTTGGGTACTTCTTCAATCCACGTCAATTCCTTGCTCAGCTCATAGAGGCGATGATACATCTCAGCCTCCTCAACCTCCGCGTTTATCCAGTAGGAAAGAAGTTCCTTCATGCTTAATTTAGGAAGTGTTTGGAGAAGCTTCTTTATATTTTCTTTAACAGTCGGGGGCACCTCTCTCATAACAACACCTCATGTTCACTTTTTGGTTACCCGCTCATTGAAAATAAAAATCATTGAGCAGCCTGATTGTTCTTTACTGCAAGATATTCTTCTTTCAGGTTTTTTAGTTTATTGTATCGTTCCCGCTCAATATCCGCCAGCCTATTTATTTCTATTTCGGAGTTTAAAAATATTGCATATCCCCTTCGCTGGGTTTTTAAACCCCCGGCCAAATTCTCACACATGATAGTTGCAATAATAGACGGCTACACCGACGAACCAGCGGGACTTGGAGTGCCCCCTTATTTGGGAATCTATCCAAGATACGCCTACGGTGCAATAAAAAAAGCCAGAAAAGATGCGAGAATTTTTTACCTCACAATAGATGACCTGCGCTTTACTTTTGAGGGCGAACAGGGGATAAAGACCAAAAATAAAACTCCCAACGTACATAAAACAAAAGAGATTCTTGAGAAAGCAGATGTGATCATATACATCGGTGGACTGCACACTCCGGGAAAATACCTTTCTGCAGTCCCTTCTCAGGTGGAAGAGGTTGCAAAGTTTATAAAGCCGTTCAAGGGCATTAAAATTCTCGGCGGACCGGCATTTATGGGCTCGGCCCATGAGGGCGGAACAAAGATAAGCTCAAAGGAACTAACCCTTGCTCAGGCAGTTTTTGACCACATCGCTTACGGCGACCTGGAGGCTTTTCTCTATGACTTCTTCACAAACCCCAAAGAAGCGAACCCCCTCCGCTTCAGGGACTATTCGGAATTGAGGGACTACGCACTCTTAGGTGCCGAAGTGGTGAAGCAGTTCCCGGATTACCCCGATTTTGTCATAGTGGAGATCGAGACCCAGAGAGGATGTCCCAAAGCTGCGGGCATAGGAGGGTGTTCCTTCTGCACTGAACCCGTGAGATACAAATCAATAGAAGACCGACCTATTGAAGACATCGTCAAAGAGGTCGAAGTCTTCTATAATCTCGGAGTGAGGCACTTTAGAATAGGACGACAGAGCTGTATCTTCTCTTACATGGCGAAGCCTAATGATAGAGTTCCGGTTCCAAATCCTGAGGCAATTGAAAAGCTTTTTAAAGGAATTAGGAGCGTTGCACCGGAAGTAAAGACCCTCCACGTAGACAATGCCAACCCCGCGGTCATAGCGAACTACCCTGAGGAGAGCATCAGGATAGCGAAGACACTCATAAAATACGGCACGCCCGGAAATGTCGTTGCCTTCGGGCTTGAAACTGCTGATCCGAAGGTAGCGAAGCTCAACAACCTGAACTCCACACCGGAAGAGACTTACGAAGCCGTTAAGATTCTAAACGAGGTTGGCGCTAAAAGGGGTTACAACGGGATGCCATGGCTCCTGCCCGGAATTAACATTCTCTTCGGTCTCCCCGGAGAGACCAAGAAGACCTATGAGCTCACCTACGAGTTTTTGAAGAAAATACTCGACGAGGGACTGCTGGTGAGGAGGATAAACATAAGGCAGGTGGTTGTATTCCCGGGAACGCCTTTATGGCACATAAGGGACAAGGTAAAGACCGAGAAGCACAAAACCCTGATCAAGCACTATAAGTACAAAATAAGGCACGAGATAGACTATCCAATGCTCAAACGCCTCGTTCCCGTTGGGACAATATTGAGGGATGTTAGGGCTGAAGTGTTTGACAACGGCTTAACATACGGGAGGCAGATAGGAAGCTACCCCCTAATAGTGGGCATCCCAAAGGAGATTGAGCTGAACAGGTTTTACGACGTTCTCATTGTTGACCACGGCTTCAGGAGCATAACGGGAGTTCCAATACCGATAAATCCAAATATCGAAAGCCCCAAGGTTTTAACTTATCTGCCCGGGATTGGAAAGAAGAAGGTCGTAAGAATTCTCGCAAAGAGGCCGTTCAAAACCAAAGAGGAGTTTTTGGAAATAGTTGAGCCGGAGAAAAGAGAAATATACAGAGATATTGTGGTCATTTGACCCTTGAGCCTATGATGGCCTTTAACAGCAAAACCTCCGCAAAGAGCGTTTGTTCATTTGTGGCTTCAAGCACTACAATGCCCTCCTTCGGCGAATATATGCGGTCTATTTTTCCTCCCTCTGCGGGCCCCCTTAGCATAACGAGCAGGTGTTTTTTGTTTCCTATGAGTCCAAGCCCAATTTCAACCCTCTGAATGAAGCCAAGGGATGTTACGTGTATTTTTTCAACATCGGCCTGAGCTCTAGCCATGGACTCATTGTCGTCGTATCCCTTTCCTTTGTAATACCAGTACCTGTTTGCGGTGAACACTGGCGACAGTACTGCTGATATCTCTGTTGCGGTTCTTGTTCTCCACACGCACACATCACCAAGAGTTCTAGCATCACAGTTTCTAAACAT
>LGET01000119.1 GCA_001507935.1 Thermococcales archaeon 44_46 | reverse complement strand
GCGTGCTCCTTTGTCTGTGGCATTACACCGTCTGTGGCTGCAACGACGAGAACTGCAGCGTCAGCCTGTGAAGCACCGGTAATCATGTTCTTAACGAAGTCTCTGTGACCTGGGGCGTCGATAATGGTGATGTATCTGTGTGGGGTCTCGAACTTGGTGTGGGCAACGTCGATTGTGATACCTCTTTCTCTCTCTTCCTTGAGTCTGTCCATGACCCAAGCGAACTTGAATGACTTACCCTTTTCACCCATTTCTTCGAACTTCTTGATGATCTGCTCTGGAATGTTGGCTGTGTCGAAGAGCAATCTACCGATTGTTGTACTTTTTCCGTGGTCTACGTGTCCGATAAACACTATATTAACGTGTGGCTTCTCCTTTGCCATCTTAACACACCTCCAAAGTTATGCCTAAGTCTATTCATCAAAGTGGGTTTTTAAAGCTTTCTCTAAACCTCAGCTCTCTCACGCGGGAAACCCGCATTCTTTTGAGAGAGCCTCATGAGTTCATGGTGGGATAAAAATTAGGGTTTAAAAAATTAACTAAAATTATACGGCTCGCTGTTAGAATAAGCTAACGAATAATATCAGAAACTTTATCCTAACAGTATTTGATGGGAACTAGGGTTCATTTACATAAGCTCTCAATACCCAAAAGTTACTTTAATATTTCCACCAAAAACGCAATCTTATCATTGAAAAACGTATGAATGTTATGAGTCAAAAGTAACTTTAATAAGCTTATGGAGCATGTTTTAAGATTGGATGGATCTAATATTATGACTTCGTTCTCTAAGCATATCTCCTTTTTTTCTAAAAATACTCCACATACAGCATGTGAAGCCTCAAAAACACTTTCTCCTTTGTGAAGAAGCAAAAATACATATACTTCCCGTTCTGAGAATCCCAGTCCCCTCAATATAGAAGCCTCAAGAATAGAAATTTGAAGACAATTCCCGCATCTTTGGCCTATGGTATTTAGAGGATGCAACTCATTATTATCTTTAATTGTTATAGTTGGGATGTAGCATATTTCTTTCAGTAGGTCTCTATGTAGCTTTTGAAGTCCTTTTTTATCATTCAACTTAATATTAGCAACCAGACGATTTGCAATATCGGGTATAATATACTTTGAAATCGCCAATGGAGGAACTTTGTAAAGTATTATTCTTTGACCATTATTGCAAAGAATAACCCTACAAACGTCATCATGGAAGCCGCTAATATAGTCAACCATGGATCCACCCTCCACAGCGCTCCCCATATTACGGGAGCAAAAATCCCAATTAAGCCGGGCAGAGTATTTAATGTGCCATAGGCAGTTGCTAAATACTCTTTTTGATGTTTGGAAGTATAAACGCTATATGCAATGTTTGAGAGAGCCTCTCCAAAGAGCCCACTTAAAGCCAAGAATATGAGAGAATACGTGGGTGCATATTTGCTTAGGAGAGCAAACAGAGTCATCGTTATGCTATCCCCGAGGATATCTACAATAAAGGTCTTTTTGGGGCTGAGATAGTCCACCATAAAGCCCGCTACGAAGTACGCTACCAATACGAAAAATCTCGAAGCAGAGAAAACATTTACAATTACATCTGAATCGAGTTTCATCCAAGAGTCCAAGTAGGGATAAAGGAAAGTGTTGAAACACGAGCTGATAAATGCAGACAGACAGAAAAGGAGTGCTAACGGTGCGAGAGGGGTGTTTAACAGTTTTCTGAAGTCAGAATTTTTGATGCTACTTATAATGTTCTTCTTTATCTCTGATGTAACTCCATTTAATGGACGCTTTTTAGGAAGAGTTTCCACGAGCATCAATCGAAAGAGAGATAAAATAAATAACATCACTAACACGACGTACAAAACATATACAAAACCCAGCTTTTTAATTATCCAGTTCGTTAACATTGGACCAATAATCCATGCAACTGTGCTGGAGACATGAACCAATGAGAATACCCTACCCCGAATTTTTTCTTCTGTAGATTCAGCTATAAGTGCTGTAGTACCCGGACTAAAAAAGATTCCTATTGAGTGGAAGAGTATTAATGAAAGCATGATGGCGAGGGGATTTTTCATTAAAAGCAGTCCAAGAGTTGGTATCATGCTAAAAACAGACAACACTGCCATGGGTTTTCTCCCGAGACTATCGGCTATTAGTCCTCCAGAAAAGGAAAAGATTAAAGATAGGGCACCTGCTATAGACATTGAGAGTGCTAATTCAGAACTTCCCGCTTGATTGTTAACTAGTATAGGTAGGTATATGAAGAAATATGCTCTCACCATATTGATAGGAAAACCTGTTATTAGAATTATTAAGGGATTGTATTTGGGTTTCATTTCATCACCGTAACACTGAAGGATCTATAAATTCATGAGGAAACACTCCTTCCTCGAACAACTTTTGACATACTGGAAAGGACGCAGTAAATGATTTGTACTCTTCATATGCAAATGCCGGACAAATATTTGCACAGTAGCTCCTTAGAATACATCCGCTGCAAATTCCTTGAAATTCATCAGGTTTTACTCTACGAAGCTCTCCTAAAAAACCTCTGCCACTATACCATATGTCTCTTAGGCTCTCTTCTTTTATATTTCCTATCACAGTCTCTGGGTATTCAATTCCTATGCCACATAACGACACTCCTCCATCGGGTAAAATCCCAAGCATTTTTGTATAGTTGCATGCCATCCTTGAAATGTTTAGGTATCTCCTTCCGTATTTTGCGAGCAGATAATGAGGTACCATAGACCATATTTTGCCAGGATATTTATCATATAGCTGGATTAAATACTCTATGAGTGTTTGGTATTGGGAGACAGACAGGGAAATATTATTATGCCTAGCTCGGCCTATTGGGAGTATTGGATTAAATTTCACTGCCTTTGCTCCTAAACTCATAATTAAATCCGTTATCTCAAAAATGGAGTGTAAGTTGCGATTGAATACAGAAACTACAACAACTGGGGGTATACCTAGATCTCTAAGTTTTGGTATTACATCTAAAACCCTTCTGTATACTCTCTTCCCATGCCTGAACGCATTAAATTCAACTTCTGAGGGAAAATCTAAACTTAAACTTATGTCGATCTCATATTTTGCGAGCTCTTTTAATAGGGGTGGAGTAATTAGGGTTCCATTGGTTTCCAGCACTGTTTTAACCTTGCTGTTGTTTGCGACTTTTATAAGGGTTATTGCTAGATCACTTCGCAAAAGAGGTTCTCCTCCAGATATAAAAAGTGTATCAAGACCTAAGTCCAAGGCCTCATTAAAAGCATTAAGAAAATATTTGTCTTCCAGTTCGACCATAGGATATGTTCTACTAGCATTTATCCAACAGTGCTCACATTGTAGGTTGCATGAACGTGTTAAATATACATGCAATATCTCTAGGGGTGGAGCATTCATTCACATGCCTCCTTATCGTTTTGGAGAAGGCCTAACTTTGACAAATGTTTAATAAACTCTAAAATGTCTTTGGTTATTATTTCAATGTCAATTTCTTCGTCTATGTCTTTCTTTACGTAATTTGCAATCTCTTTTATAGTTAAAGAGCCATTACTGTACTTTAGGACTAACTCCCCCATTTTATTAACCGTAAATATCCTTCCTGTAGAGTAATCATAGCATAATGCATAATCTGAATAAGAAATTATATGGAGTGGTTTTATTTTGGGCTTATAAAAAGGAGAAAATAGAAGAGACTCTTCCACAGTTCATACCTCCGCTACTGCTTTACTTCACGTAACGCTAGGTCCGTTACAACAACCCCCTCCGGAACATGCCCTAACAATTTTGGTAAGTTCTTCTATTTTCGGCTTTTCATACTTCATCTAACCACCTCCGTTAGTTTTATAATTATTCTATATTATTATATTTATTTTTTTTGTTAACTTTTAGTTGTTAACTTTTAGAATACTGTTAAGATAAGCTGATGGGCAATACTAGAAGTCTTGCTTAATATTCTAAACAGTGAATTCTTAGGCATCAAAGGTAAATTTCCGAACGAATAGTGTCTATTGGGATTACTACACAAAATTCACGAAGCCTAGAATTCAAAGTTATTTTCTAACCTCAAACCAGCCCTCTCCTCTTAGCGTTTTTTCTTTCCAGCAGGGAAGTGTTATCTTTGAGTATTCCAAATTTGGATCGTATACAACTACAACTTTATATACTTAAAATTTTTTAGACTCCAAATTAGAGCAGTGAATAGACTTTGTACGCCCTAATCTGTCCTGTATAGAAATCTTTCACGTATACCGTTTTGTTTACCACTACTACCTCTCCTGGGGTGTAATTTAACCTCTTGCATGCAAGCTTTATTAAATTCTTAGTATAAACGCACAGTCCTCTTTTTTCATTCCCCTGGGGATTCACGAAGGAATACACTACTGCAACATACTTTTCTCCAGCTCCTACTCTAACAAGCATTCTTAAATTTTCCCCTTTCCAAGGTTTTGCAGTCCTGATACCTTTTTCGAGTTTGTGCTCCTTTAGTAGATAAACATACCCCTCAGTAGTGGCAACATAGCTTAAATCTCCTTTATCCTCAACGTCTGTTATTGATCCGGTTTTTGGGCAGAAATATCTGAAATTTCCATCTTCTACTTCAATCCAATAGACACACCCATCCCCAAGTATAATTTTCCCTTCATGATAAGACTCAAACCAGAGCCCCCTCCCAAGGTATCTTTCCCACTTTTTGTTCAATGCACTATCAAGAAAGACTATGTCAGTGCTGGGGGCATGAGGGTCTCCGGGATATCCAGCTATTAGGAGAACTCCCTCATGAAAGCAGAAGTATTCACCAAAGAACCCCTTAAGCGTGTATGTCTTCCCATTCACAGTAAAATTTACATAATTTTCCAGCCAGTTTCTCACTTCTTTAACCTCAATTTTTGCTGGACATTTCTCTAAATTTTCCTCTCCAAATTTGGGCATATTTTCGACTCTGGTTTCAATAATAATAGCCCTTGAGAAAAATACTGCATAGATTAGAAGAACAAGAACTGCTCCAAGGAGATACTTTTTAGGTCTCATCTCAGACCCCCACAAAGGCGTTCCAACCATATAGTTAATAACATCAAAACCCAAATATCTTTTGGTGACAAAGAAATGGGCGTCTACATCTTTACACCGGAGGATCTTTTGAGATATGAGACAATAACCAAACACCAGCTGGAAGTGATTAGAGAGTCCATATTAAAGAAAGAAGACATTCTCGTCGTTGGGACAAGCAG
>LGET01000118.1 GCA_001507935.1 Thermococcales archaeon 44_46 | reverse complement strand
ATCCTGCTTGGGGTAATGTGTTATGGTCTGAAAATCCTCCTCAGAGTCAAATACTGTTTAAATAACAGGGGGTGAAACTAAACACGCCCGGATAAAGACAAAAGCTTAAAAACTTTCAGCACTTCTCAAATTCAACCTTTGTTGGAGTGGGGTTGGCTAGATTATCGCTAACTGGACAGCGTTCCTCAACTTGCTCAAGCCACTTCTTGAGGGTTTCTTCATCAGCGTCTGTCTTTACTTTAACTTTGACTTTGATCTCTTTATATCCTGCTCTCTCGTTACCCTGTCCATAGAGCTTTCCGGGGTTGAAGACACCTTCAACCTCAACTTTCAGGTCTTCAATGTTTATTCCCATATCCTTGGCTACAAGAGTTGCGACAATATTGAAACATCCTGCAAGGGCTGCGAGAACGTAGTCTATTGGACTCGGGGCTTCCCCACCGAGTTTGTCAAGCACAATTTCATAGTTTCCTGCTTTAACTTTCATTTTTGTTGGAGAAAGCCTCTCTCCAACAACCTTTATTGTCATATCTTTGTATTCAACCATACAATCACCATATATTTTTGACAATAAAGCCTTAAAAAGTTCATCAAAACCAAAAGTTTAAAAGAAAAGGTTAAAGGTTTAAGCGCTTTTTGATTCTCCTAACTTCCCTCTTTGCATCGCTTAAGCCGAGCTCTTCAAGAATTTCTTCTTTTGGGATTCCATTTTCGTCGTAGCCAATCTCCTCGTAGTACTGTCTGATCTTTGATTTTATCTCCTCTCTGCTGGGCGCTTTTCCTCTAACGGGCCCACTTGGTAGTGGTTCGTAGAATCTTGGTGGATTGTCATCGTTTTTTCTTGGATCCCAGTATACATCCGGCCCGCCAAGGAGTAAAAGTATTCTCTGGAGGTGGATTATCCTCAAGCCGACTTCGTTAAACCACTGCTCTGGGGTTATGTCAAACCCTGTCAAAGCATTTCCAAATTCTAGAATTCTCTCAAATCCCGGCCTTGTGACAAAATTGCATACAACTGCTGAGTCGTAGAATGCGCTTACCATTTCTCCCTCATAGCTCCTTGCTGGAAGGCCAGCGGTTGAAGTGTGATCCCCTCCCTGGACTGAGACTGCGTAGCTTATGTCTTTTGTGTAGTCTAGCTCGCTCCTTATTCCATGGGCTCCTACTCCAATTCCTTTCACGTGAACTGCATATTTTGTTGCATCCACTCTCGTCATCTCGGAGATTTTTAGTGCTGCTCTGTAAGTGCCTTCGGCTAGTATCTTTCCAATGCCCTCTTTCTCGGCTATTAGGTGTAAAAGCTTTGCAAATGCCTTTTCATCGCCCCATTTGAGCTCAAATCCTATGTCTTCCTTTGTGAGGATCCCTCTCTGGTAAAGCTCCGCTGCAAATCCTAAAGTGTTTCCGGCGTTTATTCCATCTAAGCCAAGCTCATCGGCTAGGTATGAGAGGTAAACGATCTTCTCGGGCTCAAATATTCCAAGGTTGGTTCCCATATACGCTTGGAGCTCATAGTCGGGTGTATCGGTTATTGAGCCCTTGTATTCGCCATAACGGAGATATGAGATTTTCATACAGTTCACCGGACATCCGTAATCTGCCCAATACTTCTTTATCCATGCCCTATTTTCGAAGTTAACGACACTTATCTCCTCGTTGTCATGATATTCCTCCTGCCAGTTTCTTATCGGCTCGCTTGAGCGGTCATGTCCCACACTATAGCCTCCAGCTCCGGTGCCCCATTCCCTAAATGTGGTCATTGAGAAGAGCTCCTTCCAGAACTCTCTGAGGAGGGATTTCATTTTTTCTTTGTCGTAAACTTCTGGAAGGGATTTGCTTCCCTTTACAACTATCGCTTTGAGGTTCTTGCTCCCCATAACAGCTCCATAGCCCCCGTAACCTGCGGCATGCATGAGCTTTGTCATTATTGCAGCAAAGCGAACTTTATTCTCTCCTCCTTTGCCTATGTACATCATTGCAGGCTCTTTGGGGATCCCTTTCAGCATTTCCTTTTTTCTTATCTCTTCGTGCACTTCCTTTAAGAGGGTTTTATAAAGCTCAATTCCTCCCATGCCCCAGTATTTGGATGCATCTCTTATTTCCACAGTATCGTTGTAAACGAAGAGATAAACGGGCGTTTTTGCCTTTCCTCTGATTATAATCCCATCGTATCCCGATGCCTTAAGCTCCAGTCCAACTTCACTGCTTAAAACGCTCCCTACAATACCATTGCTCTCCGGAGACTTTGAAACAACCGAAGTCTTCATGCCGGGATAATAGCCAGTCAGAGGTCCAGTGAGTATTAGAAGAAGGTTTTCCTCGCCAAGGGGGTCAACGTTTTCCCACTTCTCTCCAAGCTCTTTCCAGAGGAGGTAAGTTCCAAGCCCTCTACCCCCGTAGAACTTCCTTAAAGTTTCTTCCTCAAGCTCAACTTCTTTAATCTCTTCCTTTGTTAAGTCAACATCAAGGAGCTTCCCAGTGTATGCATACATTTTACTCACCTCAGAAACTCTTCTCCAAAGACCTTTTTCGCTATCTCAGAGCTCTTTTCCACGGGATCTTTTGCAAATGTCCTGAAGATCGGTCTGTAGTTTCCTGTGACAATCTTTAGGGCATCGTGCCCAGCCTCATGGCAAACTTCAACACACTTCGGATTTCCCCCGCAGAGGTCACATATGACCACACTTCCCTTACCAACTGGAATTCTCGGGACATCTCCGGGGCAAGCTGTTATACAAGCCCCACACTCTATGCACTTCGCTTCATCAACAAGCACTGCCCCGGTTTTTTCATCAACACTAAGGGCTTTTGTAGGGCAGGCATTTACACATGGATAGTCTGGGCATTGAACACATGTATGTGGAACGTTAACTCCGGGCAAAAGCTCAAAGACCCTGATTCTTGATGCCTCTGGCCATATGATTCCTTCGTGCTCAAGGGAACAGACAACTTCACATAGCCTGCAACCACTGCACTTATCGGGGGTTATCAGAATCCATATTCGCTCAACGCTCTCCTTTTGGACTTCATAAGCTTCCTCCTCGCCCATAGTATCACCAAAAATGATATGCTTTCATTTTATATAAGGGTTACGAAAATTAGAACGCTTAAACTGATATCTAAAGGAAAACGCTTAAAAAGTAAGAGAGTTTAGATTGAGACATGAAAAGAGCGGAGCTAATTCTTCTTGGGATCACGGTCATATGGGGCTTTACGTTTCCAGCAATGAAAGTTAGCCTTGCCTATATTCCCCCAGTCCTATTTTTGGCTTACCGTTTTGGAATGGCCTCTCTTCTTATGCTCCTAATCTTTAGAAAAAAAGCCATAAAGAGCGAAACCTTCTTTGAAGGGTTTATTTTGGGAACAACCCTCTTTTTTGGACATGGTTTTCAGATAGTGGGTTTAAAATACACATCCGCATCCAACTCCGCCTTCATAACTTCCCTTTACGTAGTTTTTACTCCATTTATAGCTTATTTTCTCCTGGGTGACAAGCTGAAAGTAAGGGATTTTCTATCCTTAAGTGTTGCAATAGCTGGTTTGTATCTAATCTCGGGAGCGAGTTTAAATTTTAACTATGGCGATCTGTTGACGGTTCTTTGTGCAATCTCATTTGCATTCCAGATAGTTCTTGTCCAGAAATTTGGGGAAAAAGATTACCTCAGCCTTGCCTTTTGGCAGATATTTTGGAATTTTGTGTTTTCGACAATTTATGCCTTGATTTTTGAGGGATTTGTATTGCCAATAGGTATAACTCCGTGGCTTGGTATTCTCTACACGGGAGTATTCGCAACGGTAATTGCTTTCACTCTTCAGGTGAAGTATCAGAAAGAAACGAAAGCCCATAAAGCGGCTCTTATATACTCCGCTGAACCAATTTTTGGGCATATATCGGCATTTTTGACTATCGGGGAAGTTCTAAGCTTGAGAGGTTATCTAGGTGCTTTGTTGATTTTGACTGCGATCTGGAATGAAATAAGAAATGAAAGCCATTAGAGAGTCGGTTGGGGATTCACGTCTGTGGAAAATGCTGGGTTTTTGCTTTCTTGTGTAAGGCCAACTTCCAAGACCATCCTGACCCTTTCAAGGTCAACTAAGGTATTTATACATCCTGCCCTTAGTAGGGGCACTGCTTGGAGTGGAATTTTTAGTATGGAAAGCTTCTCACTAGCTTCTGCAAGCTCAGGCCAGCATGCTATTCCCAATGCAGCTTTTATTTCCCCTTTAGGGACTTTTTCCTTTAGTATTTTCTTTACCAAACTCCCACCTGGGACTATGTAGAACTGTTTGTAACCGAGCTTTTCTCCATATTCAATTATATCGCCAATTGAACACTTTCCACACTTTGTGCATTTCCACCCATATTCGCCAAACTCTGCGGGACATTCTTTCACGTTCCTTAAACACTGGGGGATAAAAACAGCCCTCTTTTCAACGGGCACCTTTGCAAAGTCTTCTTTGTACGCTTTGTTCTTTATTTCTACGTATATTTGGTCTGTAAGCTCTTCATCCTCGCTTATCAGAGAGAGTGCCATTCTTATTGCGTTTCTAGTACTGAGATCAGCTCCAACTGATGCCAGCTTTGCGATTATGTTATCAATCCCTATCCTTTCACCTCTCGAGATTGAATAATGGAAAGTTATAAATCTTTGGAATCAGGTGAGAACTCTTTTTAGGATTTTAAGCTCTCTTTTTTCCCAAGCTTCCTCCTCAATTACCAGAATTAGAACCCCGTTGTATAAAAGCGTGAAATCCTTTAGAGAAGCAAGGAATTTTACGAGTGCTTCAAAGCCGTTGTATGTTTTCAAATATTCTGGACACTCTATAACAATTATCCCCTCAAATCCCTTTTCCTTTGCCTCGTTTAGATATCTAACCGACGTATCAACAATTTTTGCCAGATCAGTGGGGAATATGGAATTTCTCTCTCCGGTGGTCGTTATGAAGAAAGCATTCCAGCTCTCAGGTACATGCAGGTTTCTAACAAATGCCAATACCGGCATTTTTTCGAGCTTTTCTTTTATTGTATTGTACTCTTCGGGCTTGATTATCATAACTCCGGGTTTAAGGTCCATATCCACTGGGGGTTTTTCAATTCTTATGAACTCTTCAGTAAAGACGAATTTTATCATGAAGTATGCAGACAGAATACTAAACCCTAGTTCCCACCACCTGTGAAGTTGTATAATCTGTCCAGATTCACGGCCAGAATCGCCCCTAAAATCCTGACAGCTAACCCCC